>NZ_WTLH01000042.1:27269-35539 GCF_011421595.1 Streptomyces sp. YIM 98790
ATCAGCGGGCGCCCGACGTCTGCGGCTGTGCACGGCCCGGTTGCCGGTTGCCGCCGGCCGGGCTGCCGCTTCCCCCGCCCGGGCCGCCGCGCCCGCGCGGCAGGGTCGCGGTGGCGACCAGCGCGGCCAGCAGCGCCGCCGCGGCCGGGAAGACATAGCTGAACGCGACGTCACCGGGCAGATGGTCCACGGCCCAGCCGCCGCCCGCGGCCCCCGCGGCCAGGCCGGTCAGCAGCGCCGTCACGGCCAGCGTCATGCTCTCGTTCAGCCGGCCGGCCGGGGACAGGCTCTGCGCCAGCGTCATGCCGGTGACCATGGTGGGCGCGGTGGCCATGCCCGCCAGCAGCAGCACCGGCGCGAGCAGTGGCAGGTTGTGCGCCTGGGCGGCCAGCAGCGGCATCGCCATCAGGACCGCCATCAGCGCCACACAGGCCGTGAACCGGCCGCGCACCGAACCGCCCAGCCGCAGCAGGCCGAACATCAGCCCGGCCAGCGCCGAGCCCAGCGCCTGCATGGCCAGCACCGGACCGGCCCAGCCCTTGAGCCCCTGCTCCTCGGCAAAGGCGATGGTCACCACTTCCAGCGAGCCGAAGATCGCCCCGGTGCACGCGAAGGTGGCCAGCAGCGGCACCATGCCCGGAACACGCAGCGGGGAGGGGCCGCCGGTCGCCCGGCGCCGTTCCACCGGCGGCTCGGTGCGGCGCTGCGCGGCGAAGGCCAGCGTGCCGAACAGCAGCAGCCCCGCGCCGGTCAGGGTGCCGGCCGCCGGGAAGAGTGACGTGCACAGCACCGCGGCCAGCACCGGCCCGGAGACGAAGCACAGCTCGTCCAGGGCCTGCTCGAAGGAGTTTGCGGTGTGCCGGGCGGCCGGGTCGTCGCGGAACAGATGCGCCCAGCGGGCCCGCACCATGCCCCCGGTGTTGGGGGAGCAGCAGGTCAGCAGGCAGACCGCGAACAGGGTCCAGACCGGGGCATCGGCCAGCACGCAGACCACCAGCGCCAGATGGCCGGTGGCGGCCAGGGTGGCGGTGGGCACCAGGATGCGCGCCTGCCCGTGGCGGTCGGCCAGCCGGGCGGTGAGCGGCACCACGATCGCGCTGGTCACCATCTGGGTGGCGGTGACCGCCCCGGCCAGTGCGTAGGAGTCGTACGCGGCGGTGACCATCAGCACGGCGGAGACCGAGAACATGCCGAACGGCACCCGGGCCACCAGCCCGGTGACGGTGAACGCCGTGGCCCCCGGCAGCGTGAACAGCCGCCGGTAGGGGCCGAGGAACCGCCCTCCGGGCAGGCCGGCGGCCGGCGCGGGGCGCGGGGGTGACTGAGGCATGCAGGTAGCCTCCGTGGCCCGCCCCGGCCGCGTCCAACACCAGATCAGAGAGTATTCACGCGATTGCGTTGTCAATTCTCGGTAGGCTGTCCGGGTGCTGCCCCGTGACACCGATCCGCGACTGCTGCGCGCCTTTGCCGCGGTGGCCGAGGAACTGCACTTCACCCGGGCGGCCGCCCGGCTGTTCGTGGCCCAGCAGGCGCTGAGCCGGGACATCCGGCGGCTGGAGCGGGAGTGGGGGGTTCCGCTGTTCACCCGCACCACCCGGCAGGTGACGCTGTCCGCCGAGGGCGAGCGGCTGCTGCCGTACGCGCTGCGGGTGCTGGCCGCACACGAGGAGCTGGCCGCCGCGGTCGGGCCCTCCGGCCAGCGACCGCTGGTGGTGGACGTGTGCTCGCCGGGAATCACCGGCCAGCAGGTGCTGGACGCGGTCCGGGAGGCCGCGCCCGAGCTGGAGTTCATCGCCCGCTACCACAGCGGCCTCACCGGCGCCGCCGCCGAGATCACGGCAGGCCGGGTGGACGTCTCCTTCGGCCGCTTCGCCGGGCTGAGCCCCACGCTGCGGGCCGGTCTGGAGCACATGCTGGTCCGCTTCGAACGGGTGGCGGTGCTGCTGCCGCAGGACCACCCGCTGGCCGGGCCCGGCGAGCTGCCCCTGGCCCGCCTGGCCGGGGAGACCCTGTACGCGGGCGCGGGAAATCCGGAGACCGCGGAGTGGACCGACTTCGCCCGCACGCTCTTCGCCGGCCGCGGCATCCACCTGGCCGCGCCGTTCCCGATGATCCAGGGGGACGCCGAGTTCGTCCGGGTGGTACGCAAGCAGGGCTGGTCGGTGCTGGCCAGTGACCTGTTCACCGGCCTGCCCGGGATGGTGGTCCGGCCGCTGGCCGCGCCCGTGGTGCTCTCCCCGGTCTCCATGGTCTGGCGGCGCGGCCTGCGCCATCCCGGGCTGGACGCGCTGCGGTCCGCCGCCGCGGGGCTGGCGGGCCGGCACGGCTGGCTGACCCGCCCGCCCGGCGCCTGGCTGCCTGCCGCGGACCGCAGCCTGCTCGGCCTCTGAGCCGCTTCCGCGCTTCCGCGCTTCCGTGCCGCTGTGCCGGGGGTCAGGAGAGCCAGCCGTGCTGGGCGGCCTTGACCCCGGCCTGGAACCGGCTCTCCGCACCGAGGCGTTCCATCAGGTCGGCCACCACCCGGTTCACCGTGCGCGGCGACATGCCGAGCTGGCCCGCGATGTCCTGGTTGGACATGCCCGCGGCGATGAGCAGCAGCACCTCGCGCTCCACCCCGGTGGGCGCCGGCCCCGACTCCTCCTCGGCCGTGAGCACGTCCTTGGCCTGCTTCCAGATGTGGTCGAACAGGCTGCGCAGGAACCCCAGCACGGCCGGCTCGCGGACGGCCACCGCGCCCACCTCCGGCCGCACCGGGTCCAGCGGCAGCAGCGCGCACGACCCGTCGAAGATGAGCATCTTGGAGGGCAGCACCCCCACGCTGCGCACCCGCGCCCCGGCCTCGCAGATCTTGGTCACGTACTGGACCGACGGCCAGTGCCGGCGCACCGCGTCCTGCACCAGCATCCGCATGCTGACCCCGCTGGCCAGCCGGTCCAGGTCCAGCGGCAGCGCCGCCCGGATCGCCGCCTCGGTGAACCCTCCGGTGGCCTGCATCGACTCCACCGTGGTGGTGCAGGTGCGGCCCAGGTCGTCGATCAGTGCCCGGATGTTCTCCACCCCGCGCACGGTCTCGATGTCGCCCTTGGCGGAGCGCATCGAACGGGCCTCCAGATAGTGCCCGGACAGGCCGTGCAGCCGGGCCCGGGTGGCGGCCACGGCGATCTGCCGCCGCAGGATGTCCTGTTCCGCCGCGGTCAGCAGTTCCTCCGCGGCGTTCTCCGGGCTGACCGCGACCCAGCCGCCGGCCGGGGAGCGGCGCAGCAGCCCCAGCTCCCCGAGCTCCGACTCGGCCTCGGCCACCTCCTCGGGGGTCAGACCGAGCCGTTCGGCCAGCTGCTCCGCCGAGTCCGTGGGGTGGGCGACACGCAGCCGGTAGACACCGACCGTGGCGGCCGGCAGACCGCTTGGGTGATTCATGACCCCCCCTCTGAGCAGCGTCGGAACCGCAGCGGGCGGTCCCGCTCCGCGCGGCCTCCGCCCCGGCCCCGGACCCGTGACGGCCCACCGAGCTTAGCCGTACGTCTGACCGGCCGGTCCGCCCGGCACCGGCCGTGCCCGCGCCGGCACGGTGCGCAGTGGGCGCGGACGGTGATGAGGGCCCCTCCGGCGGCGACGGCGGCACGGCATCCCGGTGTCCGCGCTCCACGCGCTCCACGCCGCGCGGATCGCCCCACCGCATGCCGTGCATCGCACATTCGCGTACCGGAACCGTACCGTCCGTGTCGGCAGTCTAGGTGGCGCGCCGGATTCGTGGCTACACCGTGTCACCCCCGGGTCCGCCGTTTCCGCACGGGGCCGGCCGCGTGCTGCCGCGTTTGTTCCCGCCATCGGCGCGCCCCGAACCGGATTGCGGCACGGGCGTCCGGAAGCGGCGGGAAGTGCACGGCGGATGGCGGGAAACACCGGAAACGGCCCTCCGGCGGCCGGAAAACAACGGGAAAGCGCGGCGGGAATTCGGCTCAGTCGAGCCAGCCCTGCTGGGCGGCTTTGACCCCGGCCTGGAACCTGCTCGCCGCGCCCAGGCGTTCCATCACCTCGGCGACCAGCCTGGTCACCGTGCGCGGGGAGATGCCCAGCTGATGGGCAATGCTTTCGTTGGTGCGGCCGGCCGCGATCAGCCGCAGCACCTCGCGTTCGGTACCGGTGGGCGCCGGTCCGGTTTCGTTCCCGCCGGTGAGGAACTCCTGCGACTGCCCCCAGAAATGCTCGAACAGCCGCTGGAGAAAAGCCAGCACCACCGGATCGCGAATGATGATCGCCCCGGCTCCGGTCTTCGCCGGGTCGAGCGGAAGCACCGCGCATTCACCGTCGGCAATCAGCATCCGGGACGGCAGGACGCCCACGCTGCGCACCCGCGCCCCGGCCCGTGCCAGCCTGGTCACGTACTGCACGAACGGTGCGTGGCGGCGCAGCGCGTGCTGGAACAGCGTCCGCATCCGGCCCCTGCGGGCCAGGAAGGGCAGGTCGACGGGGAGCGCCGCGCTGATCGCCTGGATGCTGGCGGTGCTGCCCGGCACGAACGCGTCCAGGGTGCGGGTGGTGGTCCCGGCCAGGTCGGCGATCACCTCCCGGACGGCTTCGAGGCCCTCCACCACTTCGATGTCGGTCTTGGCGCTGCGCAGGGAACGGGCCTCCAGATAGTGGCCGGAGAGGGCGTGCAGCCGGGCCCGGGTGGCGGCCATGGCC
Organism: Streptomyces sp. YIM 98790; assembly: GCF_011421595.1. Lineage (GTDB taxonomy): Bacteria > Actinomycetota > Actinomycetes > Streptomycetales > Streptomycetaceae > Streptomyces. Next base: position 31,956 of record NZ_WTLH01000042.1, read on the forward strand.
ACCTGGAGGCGCAGGATCTCCTGCTCGGCCTCGGCCAGCACCGCTTCGGCGGCGTTCTCCGGGCTGACCGCGACCCAGCCGCCGTCCGGGGAGGGCCGCAGCAGGCCCAGCGAGGCGAGTTCGTGCTCGGCCTTGGCGGCTTCCCCGGGGTGGCAGCCGGCCCGTGCGGCGAGCTGCTCGGTGCTGTCGGTGGGGTGGGCCACCCGCAGCCGGTAGATCCGGACCACCGCCAGCGGCAGTCCGCTGGGGTGCCCGATCGGTTCCTCACCGGGGTCCTGCGGCGTGCCGCCGGCGCCGGCCGCCTGTCCGGTCCCCGCCTGCCCGGCCGCCGCCCCGCCGGCGGGGGCGGTCACGACAGCCAGCCGTTCTGCACCGTCCGCACCCCCGCCTGGAAGCGGCTGCTGGCGTCCAGGCGCTCCATCAGGCCGGACACTATCCGGCTCACCGACCGCACCGACATGCCCAGATGGTGGGCTATGGCCTCGTTCTTCTTCCCGGCCGCCATCAGCACCAGCACCTCGCGCTCCACCCCGGTCGGCGCCGGGTCGGCCTCCCGCTGGTCCTCGGCGAACGGCAGCGCCCGCTCCCAGTAGTGCTCGAAGAGCCGCATCAGGAAGCCCAGCACCGCCGGGTCGCGCACCAGCGCCACGCCGCTGCGGGTGTTCTCCGGGTCCAGCGGCAGCACCGCGCAGTTGCGGTCGTAGATCAGCATCCGGGAGGGCAGCAGGCCGGTGCTGCGCACCCCGGCGCCGGCCGCGGTGATCTTCTCGGCGTAGTAGGTGGTGGCCGGATGGCTGTGCGCGGTGTGCTGCAGCAGCGTCCTTATGGCCACGCCCCGGGCCAGCATCTCCACGTCCAGCGGCAGGGCGGCCCGGATCGCCTGCTCGCTCTGCAGGCCCGGGTGCATGGTGTCCAGCGACTGCGAACAGGTGCGCGCCAGGTCGTCGATCACCGCCCGGATGTGGTCTATGCCCTCGATGATCTCGATGTTGCTGCGCGCCGACCGCATGGAGCGCGCCTCCAGGTAGTCGCCGGTCAGCGCGTGCAGCCGGGCGCGGGTGGCGGCCAGCGCGATCCGCCGCTGCAGGATGTCCTGCTCGGCCGGGCCGAGCAGCTCGTCGGCCGCGCTCTCCGGGCTGATGGCCACCCAGCCGCCGCCGGGGGAGCGGCGCAGCAGCCCGAGGGCGGAGAGTTTGCGCTCGGCCTCGTTGACCGTCTCCAGGCCGACATCCAGCCGGGCGGCCAACTGTGCGGACGAGTCTGTGGGATGGATCACGCGTTCCCGGTAGACTCGCGTGGCCACCGCATCAATTTCGTCCGGTTCCTGCACGTTTTCTCTTCCTCGTTCGCTTCCTCGCGGCACGGGCGGCCGTGTGGCGTCAACCTGCCAGGCAGGAGGACGCCACAGCAAGTGTCTCGACTTCCGCCCCCCGTTTCGTGAACATCGAGTCACCAGCACATCCCCCGCTGGAATCGTGGATTTCGGGAGAGGGACCAGTGAAGAAGATAGCCCTCAGTGCTGCGGCTGCCGTGGCCGCGGTGATGGCTCTTGCCGGCCCGGCGCTCGCCGACGGGCAGACGCAGGAAGCCGGATCGCCCGCTGCACAGACGCAGGAGCCCACTGGCGGGACGGAACCCCAATCCGTCCAGACCATGGGCAATCTCTGGGACTGATTCCCGCACCACGGCAACCCGCAGGCGGCGCCCCCACCCCCCACCTCCGCCGGCGGGCGCCGCTCCCACCCCACGAGCCGCACCAGTCCGCGTGCGACGCGCCCTCACTATCTGTTTCCCCCGTCAGATGATGAAGTCAGCTCAAGGAGGCGGTCCGTTGGCTCCCCGTACGCCGACCGCCCTCCTGCTCAGCCCGACGCCCGCCATGGTGCGGGCGGCTCGGGAGGCCGGGGCCCGCAGCCTGGTCCTGGCGTCCGACCTCTCCGCTCCCCCCGTGCGGGAGGCGGTGCTGGCAGCTGATGACGCGATCGCCGTGGACTGGTGCAACCACCCCCGCTTGCTCGCCGCGATCGGGCATTACTCCGACACCCCCCAGCGGATGCCGGCCCCCGGCCGGCGCGCCTCGGTCTTCGGCTTCGGCGAGGCCAGCGCGCTGGTGGCGGCCCGGGCCAACGAAGCCCTGGGCCTCCCCGGCAATCCGCACGCCGCTGTCGCCTACCTCACGGACAAGGCGGCACTGCGGGACCGCGTCAACCGGCTCGCCGCAACCCCCGTGCGGTTCGAGCGATGTGACCGGGCCGCGGGTCTGGTGCCGGCTGCCGAACGAGTCGGCTTCCCCTGTGTGGTAAAGCCCCGCACCGGCTCGGCAGGCCAGGACGTCCACATGCTGCACGGCGCAGCGGAGGCCCACGCACTGGCCCGGCAGCTGGCACCCGACGCGGCGCTGATCGTGGAGGAGTACCTGTCCGGTCCGGAGTTCACCGTGGAGGCGCACTCCCGGGACGGGCGGCACACCGTGCTGGCCGTCACCCGCACCCACACCAGCGGTGCCCCGGGGTGCGTGGTGACCGGCCACGACCTCCCGGTGGAGCTCGGCGGCAGACTGCACGACGAGATCGCCGAACTCGTCGACATCACCCTGGACGCGGCCGGCCACCGCCACGGCCCGTCCAGCACCGAGATCATCATCACCGAGCGCGGGCCCGCGCTGGTGGAGTCGCACGCCCACCCGGCCTCCGACCGGATGGGCGAGCTGCTCGCCCTGGCCACCGGGACGGACCCCTACGTACTGGCGTATGCCACCGTTCTCGGCCTGCCCGGCGGACCGGCGTACCGGCGCCGCCGCCGGCGGTACGCCGCGGTGCGTTATCTCCCGCCCGCGGCCGGCCGGATGCTCGACCCCGGCTGCCTGACCGCGGCGCGCGCGGTGCCGGGCGTGACCGCGGTCGAGGCACCGGCCTCACCCCCCGACAGCCATGCACCGGCGACCACCAGCCGGGTCGCCGGGCATGGCGCGATCACCGCGACGGCGGACAGCCCGCAGGACCTCAGCCGGGTGTTGCGCGAAGTACAGGACCGTCTGCGCGGACCAGCCTTGGCATCCTCCAAGGAAGAGGAGCTCAGTGCCGTCTGACGTGCTCTCCCCACCGGCCCTGCCGAGCACCCCCAAACCGCGCACCGATCTGCTGATTCCCTCCCACGTCATGGAGCGCCGCGACACCTTCGGCGCCGTCCGCCAGCGCGGCGTCATCGGCGCCCTGGACGTGCGGGGCATCGAAACCGGCCATGTGCTGCGGCACACCCGCACCGACGAGGCCGAGGTGCGCCACCAGGAGCGGATGATGCGGGAGCGCGGCGGGCCGGCCACCGAGCCGCTGCTGCTGGCCGCGCCGGACGTGGGCGGCTACCGCAGATGCCTGGACGAGGCGGCCGGCACCGAGCCGTACGCGGTGCTGGAGACACCGGACGGCGGTGAGCTGCTGCTGTGGATGTGGCGCCGGCACTGGGCCGCCGATCCGCCCGCGCTGGGCCCGGTGCTGGTGGTGGACGGCCATCACCGGCTGGAGGCGGCCCGGCGGCTCGCCGCCGCGGCCGAGCGCACCCCGCGCGACGGCCGGGGCGGCCGGGGC
>NZ_WTLH01000420.1 GCF_011421595.1 Streptomyces sp. YIM 98790
CCCCGAGCGCGGCCAGCCCCGGCACGCCGCCGACCGGGCGCCCGCGGTGCCCGACGCGGTGCAGCGGAGCCTCACCGGCCAGGTCCATCAGCCGGGTCAGGTCGGCGCGCTGCCGTGCCGCGAGCCCGGCCAGCCAGGCATCGGGCGAGCCCCCCGGCAGCAGCCGGTTGGCCACCACGGACTCCACGGCCACGCCGTGCAGCGCCAGCCCGGCCAGGGCCAGCCGGAGCGCCTCGGTCGCCTGCGGCCCCGGTTCGGCCACCAGCCGCACGCCGGTGCCCGGCGCGGTCAGCAGCCCGCCGACGGCGGCCAGG
>NZ_WTLH01000421.1 GCF_011421595.1 Streptomyces sp. YIM 98790
ACCCCGGCGAACGCCGCGCACAGCAGGCCCGCGCACGCCACCGTCCACACCGTCCCCGACCCCCGGTCACCGCGGGCGCCGAGGCCACCGCGGGCGCCGCGCACCCGGCGGATGCCGGGAGGACGGCGGGGACGGCGGGGACAGCGGCGGCGGCGCGGCGGGGCCGCGGACTCACCGTTCGGCACCGGCCACCGCCTCCGCCGCCACCCGGACGGACAGCGGGCCCGGGCCGGGCGCCCCGGCCGTCACCCGCACCCGGTACCGGCCGTCCTCCGGCAGCACCCGGACACTCGCCCCGGCCGGCGCGGCGGAG
>NZ_WTLH01000422.1 GCF_011421595.1 Streptomyces sp. YIM 98790
CCGCTTCGGCGACAACATGCGCGACGTGGCGGTCACCGAGGGCGACAAGGTCGAGGCCGAACTCCGTTTCGGGGTGAGCGTCAACACCTACGGGGTCACCGAACTGGCCGACCTGGTGGACGCGGTGGCCGAGAGCGACGTCGACCCCCTGGTCGAGGAGTACGCCGACCGCTACCGGCTGGCGCCCGAGCTCGCCCCCGGCGGCGAACGCCACGCCTCGCTGCGCTACGCGGCCCGGATCGAGGCGGCGCTGCGCCAGTTCCTCACCGCCGGCGGCTTCGGGGCCTTCACCACCAACTTCGAGGACCTC
>NZ_WTLH01000423.1 GCF_011421595.1 Streptomyces sp. YIM 98790
CCCACCTGTGTCGGTTTCGGGTACAGGCAATTAATGATTAACGTGGTTCGGGCTTTTCTAGGAAGCTTGATCAGCGCCACTTCCCTCCCGTGGGAGGTGGGACTCGCGTCTTAGCTCCTGGTGTTTTCGCCACCTCTCATCGCCTCGACTGCTTGCACTGGTAACCAACATCCAGCTGACGTTGACCTTCTCCGTTCTCCGGCACAATCATTAATCGGTACGGGAATGTTAACCCGTTGTCCATCGACTACGCTTTTCAGCCTCGCCTTAGGTCCTGACTGACCCTCCGCGGACGAGCCTTGCGG
>NZ_WTLH01000424.1 GCF_011421595.1 Streptomyces sp. YIM 98790
TCCCAGGGCCAGTTCAACTGGTCCGGCGGCGACCGGCTGGTCAACTTCGCCCAGCAGAACAACCAGAAGGTCTACGGCCACACCCTGGTCTGGCACAGCCAGATGCCGGGCTGGCTGGAGAACGGCAACTTCAGCGCGTCGCAGCTGCGGCAGATCACCAACAACCACATCTCCGAGGTGGTGGGCCGGTACCGCGGCCAGATCGAGCGCTGGGACGTGGTCAACGAGGCGTTCAACGAGGACGGCACCCGCCGCCAGAACAAGTGGCAGCAGACCATCGGCGACGGCTACATCGCCGAGGC
>NZ_WTLH01000043.1 GCF_011421595.1 Streptomyces sp. YIM 98790
GGACGGTCCCGCCCGTCCTCCCGCGACGCCCGGAACCACCGCCGGTGCCGCCGGTGCCGCCCCGCGAGCGGCACGCGGCCCGGCTCGCCGCCGCCATCGCCTGCCTGGTCCTGGGCACCGGCCTGCTCGGCGGCGCGGTCACCGGCGCCTGGCTGTCCGGCGGCGGAACCGGCCGCACCGACGCGGAGCAGCAGTACGAGCAGGCCCGCGGCCTCTGGCAGGAGCTGCCCGTGGACACCCTCTTCCCGCCCGAGCTGATCGGCGAGGGCGCGGGGCCCGGCCGCGCCGACCGCCGCTGGGTCCGCGCCGCGGTGGCCCCGGACGGCGACTGCGCCGGCGCCTTCGACCCGCTGCTCGCCGAGGTGCTCGACCCGCTCGGCTGCCACCGCCTGCTCCGCGCCACCTACCTGGACGACACCCGGACCACGGTCACCACCGTCGGCATGCTCTTCACCGAGGCCGACGCCGAGGAGATGGCGGCACTGCGCACCCGGCTCACCGAGGACGGCCTGGCGGAGCGCGCCGATCTGCTGCCCCGCACCTTCCCCGGTGACAGCCCCGGCACCGCGGGCTTCGGCGACGCCCAGCGCGCCACCTGGACCCTGCGCGCCCTTCCGGACGCCCCGGTCGTGGTCTACGCGGTCACCGGCTTCGCCGACGGCCGCCCGGTGGCCACCCCGCTGCCGGCCGGCCCGGCCACCGCAGCGGGCAGGGAGAAGGAGAGCGTGGTGGCGCTCGCCGGACTCGCCCACGACGCCGAAGGCATAGCCGACCGCGTCGAACGGCGCTTCCGCAAGGCCGCCCGGCAAGCCACGGAGGAACCACGGTGATCCGCAGCCGCCCCGGCCGTCACCGGCTGACGGCACTCCTCGCCCCGCTGCTCGGCACCGCCCTCGCGCTGGGCCTGCCGCCCGGCACCGCCGCGCCCGCCCGTGCCGACACCATCCGCGACCAGCAGCGCTGGGCGCTGGACGCGATCAACGCCCCGGCCGCCTGGGAGACCACCCGCGGCGCCGGCGTCACCGTGGCCGTGCTGGACACCGGCGTGGACGCCGGCCACCCCGATCTGGCCGGAGCCGTGCTGCAGGGCAAGGACTTCGTCTCCCACGGCGCCGAGCCCGGCGACGAGCACTGGGCGGGGCACGGCACCGCCATGGCCGGCATCATCGCCGGCCGCGGCCACGGCGCCGACTCCGGGTCCGGGATCGTCGGGGTGGCGCCCGAGGCCGACATACTGCCGGTGCGGGTGCTGCTGGAGGAGAACGACCCCGCCCGCGACGAGGAGCGGGACGCGCCCGGCAACGCCGTGGCCGACGGCATCCGCTGGGCCGTGGACCAGGGCGCCGACGTGATCAATCTCTCGCTCGGTGACGACAGCCCCTCCGCGCACCCGGACGCCGAGGAGGACGCGGCGATCCGCCATGCGCTCGCCGAGGGCGTGGTGGTCGTCGCCTCGGCCGGCAACGGCGGGGAGTCCGGCGACCCGGTCTCCTACCCGGCCGGATACCCGGGGGTGATCGCGGTGACCGCGGTGGACCGCAGCGGCGCCCGCGCCCCGTTCTCCACCCGGCGCTGGTACGCCACGGTCAGCGCGCCCGGCAAGGACGTGATCATCGCCGCCCCGGGCAGCCGCTACATGCAGGGCTGGGGCACCAGCGCGGCGGCGGCCTTCGTCTCCGGCTCGGTGGCGCTGCTGCGTTCGGCCTATCCGGAGCTCTCCCCGGCGCAGATCAAGCGCCTGCTGGCGGAGACCGCCCAGGACCCGCCGGAGGGCGGGCGGGACGACCGGCTGGGCGGCGGCCTGGTGGACCCGGCGGCGGCCATCGAGGCCGCGGCCGGGCTGGCGCCGGAACCGCCGGTGCCCGCCGCCGGGCCGTATCCGCAGCGGTACTTCGGCGCCGGACCGGACCCGGCGGGTTCGGCCGGCCGCTCCACGCCCTGGCTGGCGCCGCTCGCGGGGGCCCTGGGCGTGCTGCTGCTGGGCGGCGCGGTCGTCCTCTTCCGGCGCACCCGCCCGCACTGACCGGCCTCGCCGGTTCCGGGGACGGGGCCCCGGGCCGGCTCCTCCGGCGATCGGCCGGGCGGGCGGCCGGGGTCAGGCCGGGGGCGTGGTCCCGCGCAGCGCCCGCACCGCGGCCCGGGCGGCCTCCTCGACGACGGTCCGGCCGCTGTCCCAGGAGGCGTGCCCGTCGGAGAGCACCGCGACCAGGTACGGCTTTCCGTCCACCGTCACCCGGCCGATGCTGTTGACGTCCCACAGCAGGGTCTGGCTGCGCGGCAGCCAGCCGTTCTTGATCTCCACCGGGCCCTCGGCCCCGGCTCCGGCGGCCGCCGATATGCCCCAGCGCTGGTCCGCCACCACATCGCCCATCAGCTCCTGGAGCAGCTCCCGGGACGCGGCGGTCAGCGGCGAGGGCGTACCGAAGACCGCCCGCAGCAGGGTGATCTGGTCGGCGGCGGTGGTCTGCGTCAGCCCCCAGTGACCGTCCCCGCCGCCCCTGGTGTCGGTCAGGCCCAGCCGGGCGTTGGCCGCGTCGAGCCCTCGCTCGCCGCCCAGCCGCTGCCACAGCGCGTCGGTGGCGGGGTTGTCGCTGTACCGGATGGCGGCCGAGGCCTCGGCCAGCTCCGTCCGGGTGAGCTCCCGGCCCTCGTCCTGCGCCGTCAGCAGCAGCGCGGCGACGATGTTGACCTTGACGATGCTGGCGGTGTCGAAGTGCGCCCCGCCGTACCCGGCGGTCCGTCCGGTCCGCGGGTCGTGGACCGCCACCCCGAGCCGGGCGGTGGTGCCCTCCAGCAGCGGTGCCACCGCGTCGGCGAGCACCGCGTCCGGGCCGGCCGGGAGAATCCCCGAGAGGTCGGCGGTCACCGAGTGCTCCGGCGCCGCGGACTCCCACGAGCCGCCCGCCTCCCCGGCCGCGGTGCCTCCGATGCCCCTGGTGTCCCCGGTGTCCCCGGCCACCGATCCGGCGGCCTCGGCCACGGCCGCCCCGACCGCGCTGTCCCCGCCGACCGTCACCGCCAGCACGCCCGAGGCCAGCGCCGCCTGCACCACCAGGGCAGGGGCGCCGCGCCAGGACCGGGGCCGGGGCACGGACGGGGGCATGACGACGACGCTATATCGCACAACAGCGCTAGTCATGGGCCCCTCATGACGAACACGTAACGGAATACCGGACACTTCCTCCCCACCCCGCCCAACTCCCCCCACCCGGTCCGGACTTCACACCCGGGTCCGGTGCGGGCACGGGCGGTCCGGGGCGGGCCCGGCGCGCCGGGCCCCGCGGGGGATAGGGTCGGGGTGTGGGCATGAACATTCCTCAGCCGGTTTTCGCGGACGACGACGGATCCGCCGACCCGCAGGTCAGCCAGGCGCTCGCGGAGTGGGCCCGGGAGCCGTCCGCCGAGCCGCGGCTGCTTGCCGCGCTCGCCCGCTCCCGCTTCCTGGTCCCGGTGGTGGCGGTGCTCGGCGAGGCGGAGACCGGCCCCGACGGGCGGCGCCGGGAGAAGCACAGCGACATGGCGCTGCTCACCCTCCAGGCCCCGGGCGGACGCCGTGCCCTCCCGGTCTTCACCTCCACCGACGCCCTGTCCCGCTGGCGCGCCGACGCCCGCCCGGTCGCGGTCACGGCCGGCCAGGCGCTGGGTGCGGCGGCGCAGGAGAAGGCCGACGCCCTGGTGGTGGACCTGGCCGGGCCGGTCAGCTACGAGATCAGCGGACCGGCGCTGCGCGCCTTCGCCGCCGGCGGCTCCCCGGCCGGGAGCCCGGAGGTCGCCGGAGCGCTGCGCGCCCTGCTGGCCGCCGAGCCCGCCGTGCGCGCCGCGCAGCTGGTACCCGGCGGGGAGACCGACGGCACCCTGGCCGTCCTGCTCGACGCGGACCCGGCCGCGGAGCAGGACCCGGCCGCGGACCAGGACCCGGCGGCCGGCCGGGCCGGAGCGGTGCGCCGGCTGGCGGCCTCGCTGGCCGCCGATCCGGTGCTGCGGGCCCGCCTGGCCCGGGGTCTCCAGCTGGCCGTGCTGCCGCCGGGCACCCCGCTGCCCGGAACACCCCTCTACCGGCGTGTCCCGTAGGGTGGCCGGCATGAGTGAGCCCAGCCTGTCCGAGCCGGCCGCCGCGCCCGCCGCCGCGGCCCGGGACATCGCCGATGTCCCCGCCGTCGAGGTGATCACCACCGTGGCGGTGCACCTGATGAGCGCCGCCGCGGTCAATCTGGGCCTGGCCGAGGACGGCGAGCGGCACAAGGACCTGGACGAGGCGCGCAAGCTGATCACCGCGCTGGCCGGGCTGGTGACCGCCGGGGCCACCGAGATCAGTTCCTTCCACGCGGGCCCGCTGCGCGACGGCCTGAAATCGCTCCAGCTCGCCTTCCGGGAGGCCTCCGCCGTGCCGGACGAGCCCGGTCAGGGGCCGGGCGAGAAGTTCACCGGCCCGGTGACGGGCTGACCGCGGAAGCCCGCCGCACCGGGATCACCCGGTGCGTGGCTTCCCTGCGGGTGGTGTAACCTGGTAGGTGACCGGCCGGACACCGAGATGCCCGGCCCGCAAGTGGAGGCTCCGATTCTCCCACCTGACCGGCCCGCGGGCCGGCGGGTCCAGGTCAGACCATCGCCCCGTGGCATTGTCCGCGGCGGTACTCCGGGTCTGTTGTTTCGGAGCCGACCGCCTGCGCCCGCCCGGGGCCTGTCGGCATTTCCCGCATTCCCCGCCGGGTGGTCACGAAGACTTGACTGACACGGCTGTCGTCCAGGCTGTCGTGTGGCGCAACCGAGGAGGCCCCATCAGCGCCGAGCCCCGCATCAACGACCGGATTCGCGTCCCCGAGGTGCGACTCGTCGGTCCCAGTGGTGAGCAGGTCGGCATCGTGCCGCTTGCCAAGGCCCTGGAGCTCGCACAGGAGTACGACCTCGACCTCGTGGAGGTGGCGGCGAACGCCCGTCCTCCCGTGTGCAAGCTCATGGACTACGGGAAGTTCAAGTACGAGTCGGCCATGAAGGCCCGTGAGGCGCGCAAGAACCAGGCGCACACGGTGATCAAGGAGATGAAGCTCCGGCCGAAGATCGATCCGCACGACTACGAGACCAAGAAGGGTCATGTCGTCCGGTTCCTGAAGCAGGGGGACAAGGTCAAGGTCACGATCATGTTCCGTGGCCGCGAGCAGTCCCGCCCGGAGCTGGGCTACCGGCTGCTGCAAAGGCTCGCCGAGGATGTCCAGGAACTGGGGTACGTGGAATCGAACCCCAAGCAGGACGGCCGGAACATGATCATGGTTCTCGGTCCGCACAAGAAGAAGACCGAGGCGATGGCCGAGGCCCGGGAGGCGCAGGCGGCCCGCAAGGCGGAGCGCCAGCAGCAGCAGGGGCGCGCCCGGGCCTGAGGCCTCGCCCGTCCCGCTGTCACCGGACAGCAAGCGATACACCCCGGCGCTCTTCGCGCCGGCCACCAGGCCGGGCGAGGGGCGCCACGGATGAGGAGAGTCACGGCGAGATGCCGAAGAACAAGACGCACAGCGGCACCAGCAAGCGCTTCAAGATCACCGGCTCCGGAAAGGTGATGCGGCAGCGCGCCAACCGCCGGCACTACCTGGAGCACAAGCCGTCGACCCTGACCCGCCGGCTCGCCGGCACCGTTCAGGCCGCCCCGGGCGACGCCAAGCGCGTCAAGAAGCTCCTCGGCAAGTGATTCCCGTGCGCCCCTGACGGCCACCGGCCGCCGGGCGCGGGAGTACGACCGGGACCTCAATCGTTTCCGGGCCGCGCGCGCATCCCGCGGCCCCGCTACAAGGAGTTCACTAGTGGCACGCGTCAAGCGGGCAGTCAACGCCCACAAGAAGCGCCGGGCGATCCTCGAACAGGCCAGCGGCTACCGGGGTCAGCGGTCCCGCCTGTACCGCAAGGCGAAGGAGCAGGTCACCCACTCCCTCGTCTACAACTACAACGACCGCAAGAAGCGCAAGGGCGACTTCCGCCAGCTCTGGATCCAGCGGATCAACGCCGCGGCCCGCGCCAACGGCATGACCTACAACCGCTTCGTCCAGGGCCTGAAGGCCGCCGAGGTCGAGGTGGACCGCAAGATGCTCGCCGAGCTCGCGGTCAGCGACCCGGGCGCGTTCGCCGCGCTGGTCGAGGTCGCGCAGAAGGCGCTGCCCGAGGACGTCAACGCCCCCAGGGCCGCGGCCTGAGGCCCCGCACCGGGCCGGCCGTCGCAAGGACCCGCAGGCGAGGATGCCTGCGGGTCCGCCGCGTTCCGCACCCGCCCGCGGGCCCGCCACCGCTCCCCGTCCCCGCCCCGCCCGTGACCAGGACCAGGAAGTGAGCCGCCCGCCATGGGTCCGCACGCCGAGCTGACCTCCAGCCACTCCCCGCGCGTGGTCGCCGCCCGCCGGCTGGCCAGGCGGGGCTTCCGGGGCAAGGAACGCCGCTTCCTGGCCGAGGGCCCGCAGGCGGTGCGCGAGGCCGCCGCCCACCGCGCCGCGGACGGCGGTCCCACCCTGGTCGAGCTGTTCGCCACCCCGGACGCGGCCGAGCGCCACGGCGAGCTGCTCGCCGCGGCCCGCGCCGCCGGCACCCGGGTGGCCGTGGCCGGGGAGACCGTGGTGGCCGGGCTCTCCCAGACCGTGACCCCGCAGGGCCTGGTCGGCGTCTGCCGCTTTCTGGACCGGCCGCTGGCCGGCATCGTCGCCGCCCGGCCCCGGCTGCTGGCGGTGCTGGCCCATGTCCGCGACCCGGGCAACGCCGGCACGGTGCTGCGCTGCGCCGACGCGGCCGGCGCCGACGCGGTGATCCTCACCGACGCCTCGGTCGACCCCTACAACCCCAAGGCGGTGCGCGCCTCGGCCGGCAGCCTGTTCCACCTCCCGGTGGCCACCGGGGTGCCGGTGGCCGAGGCGGTGCGCGAGCTGTCCGCCGCCGGGGTGCGGGTGCTGGCCGCCGACGGCGCCGGCGACCGGGACCTGGACGACGAACTGGACGCCGGGCGGCTGGCCGGCCCGACCGCCTGGATCTTCGGCAACGAGGCCTGGGGACTGCCCGAGGAGACCCGGGCGCTGGCCGACGCCGTGGTCGCGGTCCCGATCCACGGCCGCGCCGAGAGCCTCAATCTGGCCACCGCCGCCGCGGTCTGCCTCTACGCCTCGGCCCGGGCACAGCGCCCCGGGCCGGGCCCCGCACCCCGGCCGTCCCCGGACTCCGCTCCCGGCTCGTCCCCAAGGCTGCCGTGAGAGCGCCCCCGCCTAGTAGGGTGACCGCCACCGGGGGTACGAGAGGGGACACGACGGGGATGGAGAAGCACGTCGGCGCGGGCGAGCTGGAGCTGGAGCCCGACGATCTGCCCGACGGACTCGTCATCGCGGATGGTCTCGGCCTGGTGATCTGCTGCAATGCCGAGGCCGGCCGGCTGACCGGCCTGCCGCCCGCCGAGATGCTCGGCCGTCCCGTGGACCACGCCCTGCCGCTGGAGGACCCGGACGGCCGGCCCTGGTGGCAGGTCACCGACCCCTACCACGGCCTGTCCACCCGCAACGGCCAGCCGGAGCGCAATCTGCTGCTGCCCGGAGGGCGCGAGGTGCTGGTCACGGCCCGTTATGTGCGCAAGCACCCCGGCGGACCGGTCAGCCGCCTGGTGGTCGGGCTGCGCTCCACCGAGGCCCGGCAGCGGGTGGAGCGGTCCAACGCCGAGCTGATCGCCACCGTCGCCCACGAACTGCGTTCCCCGCTGACCTCCATCAAGGGCTTCACCGCCACCATGCTGGACAAGTGGGACCGGTTCACCGACGAGCAGAAGCGGCTGATGCTGCAGACCGTGGACGGTGACGCCGACCGGGTCACCCGGCTGATCACCGACCTGCTGGACGTCTCCCGCATCGACTCAGGACGGCTGGAGATCCGCCGCCAGCCGGTCCGGCTGGACGAGGCCGCCCGCCGCCAGGTGAAGATCCTGGTGAACAACGGCGCTCCGGCGGAACGTTTTGTGCTGCGGATAGCCCCCGAGCTGCCGCGCCTGTGGGCCGACCCGGACAAGATCGACCAGGTGCTGGGCAACCTGCTGGAAAACGCCTTGCGGCACGGCGAGGGCACCATCACCATCGAGGTGGAGCCCCATCCCCCGAACCGCACCCGCCAGGAAGGGACGGCCGTGACCGTGAGCGACCAGGGATCCGGCATCCCCCAGGATGTCGTGCACCGGGTGTTCACGCGGTTCTGGCGCGGCAGCGGCCGTGGCGGCACCGGTCTGGGCCTCTACATCGTCAAGGGCATCGTCGAGGCGCACGGCGGCACCGTCACCGTCGGCCGCTCCTCGGGCGGCGGGGCGCGCTTCCGATTTATCCTGCCCGCGGGCACCCCGGCGTTCCTGGCCTGAGCGGACACGCTCCGCTGCCGCGCGGCACGGCCCCGCGGCCGGCCGCCGCCCGGATGCCGCCCGCGGGCGTCACCGTGCGCGACCCGCCCGTAGACTCGGACCCTGGCACACTGCCGTGGGTCATGCGCGACTCCGCGCGGGGCATGGCGCAGTTCCCAGTCCGAACCAGGGGGACCCGGTGCCACCGCCGGGCGCCCACCGGAAGAGATCACCGGAAAGAGATGTCGGCACCCAATAAGTCATACGACCCTGTCGAGGTCGAGGCCCTGAAACCGGAAGCGATCGACCGGGCGCGGGACGAGGCGCTCGCCGCCATCGCCGCCGCCGGCGACCTGGCGGCGCTGCGCGAAGTCAAGATCGCGCACGCCGGGGACCGCTCCCCGCTGGCGCTGGCCAACCGCGAGATCGGCGCCCTGCCGCCGCACGCCAAGGCCGACGCCGGCCGCCGGGTCGGCCAGGCGCGCGGCGCGGTCGGCCAGGCGCTCAAGACCCGCCAGGCGGAACTGGAGGCGGAGCGCGACGAGCGGGTCCTCGCCGAGGAGGCGGTGGACGTCACCCTGCCCTACGACCGTGTACCGGCCGGCGCCCGGCACCCGCTGACCACCCTGATGGAGCGGATCGAGGACGTCTTCACCGCCATGGGCTACGAGGTCGCCGAGGGCCCCGAGGCCGAGGCCGAGTGGTTCAACTTCGACGCGCTCAACATCTCGGCCGACCACCCGGCCCGCTCCGAGAGCGACACCTTCTTCGTGGCGGGCACCGGCCGCCAGGGCGGCGAGCCCGGCGAGGGCTCCGGCGTGGTGCTGCGCACCCACACCTCCCCGGTGCAGATCCGCTCGCTGCTCGGGCGGGAGCTGCCGGTCTACGTCATCTGCCCCGGCCGGGTCTACCGCACCGACGAGCTGGACGCCACCCACACCCCGGTCTTCCACCAGGTCGAGCTGCTGGCCGTGGACGAGGGGCTCACCATGGCCGACCTGAAGGGCACCATGGACCACATGGTCCAGTCGCTGTTCGGCGAGGGCCTGCGCACCCGGCTGCGCCCCAGCTTCTTCCCCTTCACCGAGCCGTCCGCCGAGATGGACATGGTCTGCTACGCCTGCCGCGGGGCGTCCGTGGGGAACCCGGACCGGCCCTGCCGGACCTGCTCCAGCGAGGGCTGGATCGAGCTGGGCGGCTGCGGCATGGTCAATCCGCGGGTGCTGACCGCCTGCGGCGTGGACCCGGAGAAGTACAGCGGCTTCGCGTTCGGCTTCGGCATCGAGCGGATGCTGATGTTCCGCCACAACGTCGAGGACATGCGAGACATGGTCGAGGCTGACGTCCGGTTCACCCGGCCGTTCGGGATGGAGATCTGATGCGCGCCCCGCTTTCCTGGCTGCGGGAGTATGTCGACCTGCCGGCCGAGGCCACCGGCCGTGAGGTCGCGGAGAAGCTGATCGCCGCCGGCCTGGAGGTCGAGACGGTCGAACGGCTCGGCGCCGGCCTCACCGGCCCGCTGGTGGTCGGCGAGGTGCTGTCGATCGAGGAGCTGACCGGGTTCAA
Organism: Streptomyces sp. YIM 98790; assembly: GCF_011421595.1. Taxonomy (GTDB): domain Bacteria; phylum Actinomycetota; class Actinomycetes; order Streptomycetales; family Streptomycetaceae; genus Streptomyces. The sequence continues at coordinate 9,902 of NZ_WTLH01000043.1, forward strand.
GAAGCCGATCCGCTACTGCCGGGTGGACGTCGGCAGGGCCGGCGAAGACGGGGGGACCGGTGAGCCGCAGAACATCATCTGCGGCGCCCGCAACTTCGCCGTCGGCGACAAGGTGGTGGTCGCGCTGCCCGGCGCGGTGCTGCCCGGCGACTTCCGGATCTCCGCCCGCAAGACCTACGGCAGGGTCTCCGAGGGCATGATCTGCTCCGCCGCCGAGCTCCGCCTGAGCGACGACCACGCCGGCATCATCGTGCTGCCCCCCGAGTACGAGCCGGGCACCGACGCCGTCGAACTGCTGGAGGTCGTGGACGAGGTGCTGGACATCGCGGTCACGCCCGACCGCGGCTACTGCCTCTCGCTGCGCGGCATCGCCCGCGAGACCGCCACCGCCTACGGCCTGCCGCTGCGCGACCCGGCCCTGCTGGACGTCCCCGCGGCCAACGACGAGGGCTACCCGGTCACCGTCGGCGACCCGGCCGCCTGCGACCGCTTCACCGCCCGCACGGTCAGCGGCCTGCGGCCCGAGGCCCGCACCCCGATCTGGATGCAGCGCCGCCTGGAGAAGGCCGGCATGCGCGCGGTCTCGCTGCCGGTGGACATCACCAACTACGTGATGCTGGAACTGGGCAGCCCGCTGCACGCCTACGACCGCGCCCGGCTGGAGGGGCCGATCGGCGTGCGCCGCGCCGAACCCGGGGAGAAGCTCACCACCCTGGACGGCGTGCAGCGCGCGCTGCATCCGGAGGACCTGCTGATCACCGACGACAGCGGCCCGATCGGCCTGGCCGGGGTGATGGGCGGCGCCCACAGCGAGGTGCGGGACCCGGAGCAGGACCCGGAGACGGGGGAGTGGCGGGGCACCACCGAGGTGGTGATCGAGGCCGCGCACTTCGACGCGGTCACCATCGCCCGCACCGCCCGCCGGCACGGGCTGAGCAGCGAGGCGGCCCGGCGCTGGGAGCGCGGCGTGGACCCGGAGGCCGCCGCGGCCGCCGCGCAGCGCTGCGTCGACCTGCTGGTGCTGCTCGGCGGCGGCACCGCGGGACCGGGCGTCACCTCTGTCAGCGCTCCGGCCGAGCCGGTCACCATCACCCTCCCGGCCGACCACCCGGACAAGGTGGCGGGCGTGCACTACGGACGGGAGGCCGTGGTGCGGGACCTGCAGGAGGTGGGCTGCGACGTGCACGGCACCGATGTGCTGACCGTCACCCCGCCGAGCTGGCGGCCCGACCTCACCGACCCCAACGACCTGGCCGAGGAGGTCATCCGGCTGGAGGGCTACGCCGCCCTGCCGTCCACCCTGCCCCGGCCGCCGGCCGGCCGCGGCCTGACCCGCCGGCAGCGGCTGCACCGCCGGGCCGGCCGGGCCCTGGCCGGCGCCGGATATGTCGAGGCGCTGAACTACCCGTTCCTCTCGCAGGACGCGCTGGCCCGGCTCGGCATCGGGGAGGGCGACCCGCGCCGCCGCACCGTGCGGCTGGCCAACCCGCTCTCCGACGAGGAGCCCGAGCTGCGCACCACGCTGCTGCCCGGCCTGCTCGCCGCGCTGCGCCGCAACGACGGGCGCGGCAGCCACGACCTGGCGCTGTTCGAGACCGGACTGGTCTTCCGGCCCACCGGCGAGGAGCCGCCGGCCGCCACCCCGCCGGTCACCGTGCGGCCCTCGGACGAGGAGATCGCCGCGCTGGACGCGGCCCTGCCGCGGCAGCCGCGCCGGGTCGCGGTGGCGCTGGCCGGTGACCGCGAACAGGCCGGCTGGTGGGGCGGGGCCCGCCCGGCCGGCTGGGCGGACGCGGTGGAGGCGGCCCGGATCGTGGCCCGGGAGGCCGGGGCGGAGATCGAGGTCTCCGCCGACCGGCACGCGCCCTGGCATCCCGGCCGCTGCGCCGCCGTGCACGCGATGGTGGACGGCGTCCGGACCCTGGTCGGCCACGCGGGTGAACTGCACCCGCGGGTGATCAAGGCACTCGGGCTGCCGGAGCGCACCTGTGCCATGGAGGTGGACCTGGACCTGCTGGAGCGGGCCGGCGAAGGGCTGGTCCAGGCCCCGCGGATCTCCGCCTTCCCGGTGGCGACCCAGGACGTGGCGCTGGTGGTGGACGCGCAGGTGCCGGCGGCCGAGGTCGAGGCGGCGCTGCGGTCCGGCGCGGGCGAGCTGCTGGAATCCCTGCGGCTGTTCGACGTGTACACCGGTGAGCAGCTCGGTGAGGGCAGGAAGTCGCTGGCCTACGCGCTGCGGTTCCGCGCCCCGGACCGCACGCTGACCGCGGAGGAGACGGGCGCGGCCCGCGACGCGGCGGTCACCGCGGCCGCGGAACGCACCGGGGCCGAACTGCGCGGCGCATAGGCCGGGCGCTGCCGCCGCTCGTCGGCGGGGGAGGGCCGGGGCCGCACGGCCCCGGCCCTCCCGCGTGCCTGCCTTCTCCGTGCCCTGCCGCGTCGCGCGCCGGCCGGCTCAGGGCTTGCGGCCCACGCCGCCGGCCTGGCCGATGGGCGCGGGCGGAGCGCCGTACGGGGGCACGTCCGGCCGCCACAGGGTCACCGGCACCACGCCCGGCTCGACCAGTTCCAGGCCCTCGAAGTACCCGGCGATCTCCTCCATGGTGCGCAGGTGGTACGGGATCGCGCCGCTGGCGTTGTACTCGCGCTGCGCCGCCGCGTAGACCGGATCGGTGTCCACGCCCTCGTTGATGTCCAGGAAGCTGCCCGAGGGAAGCCCGGCCATCAGCCGCCGCACGATGCCCCGCGCCTCCTCGTAGGCCGGCACATGGCCCAGGATGCCGCTGAGGATCAGCGCCACCGGACGGGACAGGTCCAGCAGCTCCCCGGCCGCGGCCAGGATCCGCTCCGGCTCGTGCAGATCCGCCTCGATGTACTCGGTCATTCCCTCGCGGCTGCTGGTCAGCAGCGCATTGGCGTGCAGCAGCACCAGCGGGTCGTTGTCCACGTAGACGATCCGGGAGTCGGGAGCCGCCCGCTGCGCGATGTGGTGCGTGTTGTCCGCGGTCGGCAGGCCGGTGCCCACGTCCAGGAACTGGCGGACGCCGGCGTCCCGGGCCAGATAGCCGATGGAGCGGATCAGGAAGTTGCGCGACTCCCGGGCGATCTCGGTGATCCCGGGGAACGCCGACCGGTAGGCATCGCCGGCCGCCCGGTCCACGTCGTAGTTGTCCGTGCCGCCGAGCCAGTAGTTCCAGATCCGCGCGGAGTGCGGCACCGAGGTGTCGATCTTGGAGACGGGAACGCGGGACGCGGAAGGTTCCTGGGCTTCGGGGGGTCCGGGGGATTCGTCGCTCACGCGGTCACCTCCGCCGAGACGGTGCTGCTGGATTGCCGGGACTGCAGGGATTGCCGGGTGTGCTGGAGTCGATGCTACGCGGGGGGCAGCGGGGCGGCATGCAGAGGATTGAGCAGCCCGGCCATCGGATCGCCGTGCCGCTCCAGTCGCGCGGGAAGGTCCGGCAGCTCGAAGCGGAGCTGCTCCGGACCGGTGCAGTCGGCGAGTTCTCCCCAGGTGACCGGCGTGGACACGCCCGGCGTGGCGCGGGCCCGCACGGTGTACGGCGCGGCGGTGGTCTTGGCGGCGGCGTTCTGGCTCCAGTCGATGAAGACCTTGCCCGCCCGCTCGCGGCGGGCCATCACCGCGGTGGCCTTGCCGTGCAGCTCGCTCTGGGCACTCCTGGCCAGGGCCTTGGCGTAGGCCGAGACCTTCTCCGAGGGGGCCGGCGGCGCCAGCGGACAGACCAGGTGCAGCCCCTTGGAGCCGGAGGTCTTGGCGAAGGCGGTGAGGCCGTCGGCGGTCAGCCGGTCGCGGAGCCAGCCGGCCACCCGGCAGCAGTCCGTGATGTCGGCGGGCGCGCCCGGGTCGAGATCGAGGATCAGCCGGTCGGCGGTGGCCGGGGTGGCGGCCGGCCATTGGTGGATGTGAAACTCCACCACCAGATTGGCCGCCCAGACGAGACTGGGCAGGTCCTGGATCACCACCTGCCGCCCCTCGGAGGCGCTCCAGCTCGGCACCTCGGCGGTGGCCACCCAGTCGGGCGTGCCCGGCGGCAGGTTCTTGGTGAAGAACATCTGGCCCGCCGGCCCGTCCGGATAGCGCAGGAAGCTGACCGTGCGGTCGCGCAGATGGGGGAGGAGCACGCCCGCATGGACCGCGTAGTAGTGCAGCAGTTCGCCCTTGGTGGTCCCGGTGTCCGGATAGATCACCTTGTCCAGGTTGCTGAGTGACAGGCGGCGACCCTCGACCTCGGTGACAGTCATACCAAGAAGACTGGCATGAAAGGGGCGAACAGTGCGATCCATCTGGAAGGGGTCCATCTCCTTCGGCCTGGTGAGCATCCCCATCAAGGTGGTCGGCGCGACCGAGAGCCACAGCGTCTCGTTCCGCCAGCTGCACACCACGGACAACGGCCGCATCCGCTACCGCAAGGTGTGCGAGCTGGAGGACGAGGAGGTGCCGGGCGAGGAGATCGGCAAGGGGTACGAGGCGCCCGACGGCACGGTCGTCCGGATCACCGACGAGGAGCTGTCCCGCCTGCCGCTGCCCACCGCCAAGGCGGTGGAGATCCTCGGCTTCGTGCCGGTCGACACCATCGACCTCATCCAGCTCGACCGCTCCTACTACCTGCAGCCGGACACCGGTGCCGAAAAGCCGTACGTGCTGCTGCGCGAGGCCATGGCCCGCAGCGGCAAGGTGGCCATCGCCAAGCTGGCCATGCGCGGCCGGGAAACACTGGCCGTGCTCCGCCCGGTGTCGGAGGGCGTCCTCGGCATGCACACCATGCTGTGGCCGGACGAGATCCGCTCCCCCGAGGCGATCGCTCCGCAGGGCCAGATCAGCGTCCGGGACGCGGAGCTCGATCTCGCGGACACGCTGATGGACACCCTGGGCGAGGTCGACATGAGCGAGCTGCACGACGAGTACCGGGAAGCGGTGGACGCGCTGATCACCGCCAAGCTGAGCGGTGAGCTGCCCGAACTGCCGGAGGAACGGCCGGCCGGCGCCAAGGTGATCGACCTGATGTCGGCGCTGGAGGACAGCGTGCGCGCCGCCCGGGAGGCGCGCGGCGCGGGCGAGGGGGCCGAGGCCACGGTCACCGCCCTGGCCTCCCGGCGGGGCGGCGAGGAACCCGCGGAGACGGAGGAGGGCGGCCCGCCGCCCGCCCGGGGTAAGGCCGCCGCGAGGAAGACGGCCGGGAAGAAGACCGCCGCCGGGAAGGGCACGGCCGGGAAGACCGCGGAGAAGAAGACGGCGGGGAAGAAGGCGGCAGGGAAGACCGCGGAGAAGAAGGCGGCAGGGAAGACCGCGGAGAAAAAGGCGACGGAGAAGCAGGCCGCGGAGAAGCAGGCCACGGAGAAGAAGACCGCGCGGAAGAGGACCGCCCGCAAGCGGGCCTCCTGAGCGTCGCCGGAGGGGCCGGGGGCGGCCCCGTCACAGACCCTCGGCCGCCAGGTCCGCCATGGTCTGCTCCCAGTCGACGAACCGGATCGCCCGGTCGTCCACATACGCCATGGCGGCCAGCTTGCGCTGGGTGACCAGCAGCGTGCCGCGACGGTTCCAGAACCGGCGGCGGCTGCCCGGCGCGTCGACCACCGTCTCGAAGCCCAGGCCGCCCAGCCACTCGGCCGCGGCCGACGGGTCGCGGGAGGTGAACACGAACACGGCGTGCCGCGTCATCAGCTCCCGCAGCGCCTCCACCGCGCCGGGCACCGGCGGATCGTAGATCGATCCGTCGTCGTACCCCCGGCTGTAGGTGTGGATCACGCCGTCGAAATCCACCGCGATCGTTCCCATTGCTCCTCCTGGTCTCCGGACGGCGGCACGCCCCGGGCCCGACGACCCGACGATCTCACCCGCCGGGCGCGGGCGCTCCGGGGAGCGCCGCCATGGTCCCCGTCAGGAGTAGGTGTAGAAGCCGGCGCCGGTCTTCCGGCCGAGGCGGCCGGCCGCCACCATGCGCTGCAGCAGCGGGGGAGCGGCGTAGAGCGGCTCCTTGAACTCCTCGTACATGGAATGCGCCACGGAGACCACGGTGTCCAGGCCGATCAGGTCGGAGAGCTTCAGCGGCCCCATCGGATGGGCGCAGCCCAGCTCCATGCCGTTGTCGATGTCCTCCCGGCTGGCCGCTCCGGACTCGAACATCCGGATGGCGGAGAGCAGGTAGGGGATCAGCAGCGCGTTGACCACGAAGCCGGAACGGTCCTGGGCGCGGATGGGGTGCTTGGCCAGCACCTTGGTGACCAGGGCCTCGGTGCGCTCGATGGTGTCCTGGGAGGTGGTGAGGGCCGGGATCAGCTCGACCAGCCGCTGCACCTGGGCGGGGTTGAAGAAGTGGATGCCGATCACCCGGTCGGGGCGGGAGGTGGCGACCGCCAGCTTGACCAGCGGGATGGAGGAGGTGTTGGACGCCAGGATGGCGTCCGGACGGGTCACCACCTGATCCAGGACCTGGAAGATTTCCGTCTTGACCTGCTCGTTCTCCACCACCGCCTCGATCACCAGATCGCGGTCGGCGAATTCGCCCAGATCGGTGGTGAAGCCGATCCGGGCCTCGGCGGCGGCCCGCTCCTCCTCGGTGATCTTGCCGCGCTGCGCCGCCTTGGCCAGGGAGCTGAACAGCCGGGTGCGTCCCAGCTCCACGGCCTCGCCGGTGGTCTCGGCGACCCGTACGTCCAGCCCGGAACGGGCGCAGACCTCGGCGATCCCCGCGCCCATCTGTCCGGCGCCCACTACCCCCACGCGTTCGATGTCGGTCACACCGAGCCCTTTCGCCCTGTCCGGTCACTGCGGAACTGCTTGGACGTCCGACGTTACCCCCGGCCGGAGACGGCACCGCCGCCCGGGGCGGGAAGCCACCGGGCGGCGGGCCTGGGACGGTGCGCGGCTGCCGGCCGGCGGATCAGCCGGTGGAGCAGTCGGAGCCGTTGAGCGCGAAGGCGGTGGGCGCCGTGTTGGTGCCCTGCCAGCTGGCCAGGAAGCCGAACGAGGCCGTGGCCCCGGGCGCCAGCCGGGCGTTCCAGGAGGCGCCGGTCACGGTCACCCGGCTGCCGCTCTGGCTGTGGCTGCCGCCCCAGAGCTGGGTGATCTGCTGGCCGTCCGGGAAGGTGAAGACCAGCTCCCACGGGTCGATCGCGGTGTCGCCGGTGTTGCTGACCCGCACCTCGCCCTGGAAGCCGCCGGGCCATTCGCCGGTCTTGCTGTAGGCGACGGCGCACGTGCCGTCACCGGTGCCGCCGGTGTCACCTCCCGTGTCACCTCCCGTGTCACCACCGGTGTCTCCGCCGGTGTCCCCGCCGGTGTCTCCGCCGGTGTCTCCGCCGGTGTCACCACCGGTGTCGCCACCCGTGTCCCCGCCGGTGGTGCCGCCGGTGCTGTCGCCCGGGTCGCCGGGGACGTCGGTGTCGCCGACGATGACGCCGCGGCCGTTGGTGCCGATGTACACCCGGCCGTGCACCCGCGGGTCACCGGTGATGGCGCCGCCGGTCCAGCCGTACTGGTGCTGGTCGTCGTTGATCCGGAACCACGTCCGTCCGATGTCGTCCGAACGGTAGATGCCCCGCACACCGTCCACTTCCGCGGAGCTGTACAGCGTGTGGTACGTCCCACCCGGAGCGCCCTTGCCCAGGCCGATGTTGTCGGCCTTGTCCAGGCCGGCGATCCGGCTCACCGACTGGCCGCCGTCCGTGGACCGCCACAGCCCGTACGCGCCGCTGTCGCTGCCGCCGGCGATCCACAGGTCGCCCTCGAAGCCCGGCGCGGCCTCCAGGCGGATGTCGCCCTCGGCGGGCAGACCGGAGGTCACGGTGGCGGTGAAGGTGGCGCCGCCGTCCGTGGAGACGTACAGCGAACCGCCCGCGAAGCCGTAGAAGCGCGAGGGGTCGACCCGGTCCGCGGTGATCGCGGCACCGGCCGGAATGCCCTGCGACTGGCTCCAGGAGCTGCCGAAGGTGGTGGTGTAGTGCACCGGCTGGCCCGAGGGGCTCCACAGGAAGCGGCTGCCGTCGGCCGCCGCGGCGACCGTGCCGCCGCCCGCCTCGCCCGGCGTGGTGCCGGCGAACCAGTTCCGGCCGCCGTCCGTGGAGAACGCGACGGTCGGCTCCTCGCTGCTGCCCACGTGTTCGCCCACCCGGATCACGTTGTTCGGTGCCAGCTCGGCGAAGTCGATGCTGGTGGTGGTGCCCACGTACGGCGTGGAGTACATCAGGTCCGGCACGGCGTCGATGTCGGTGTGCCGGAAGCCGCCGATGTCGCCGAGCGCGCTGAGCAGCTGGGCGTCACCGCTGGGCGGGCTGGCCAGGTCCTTGACCGCGGTCTCCTCCAGGCCCTTGACCATCGGCCGGATGGTGAAGGTCCGGCCGCTGTCCCAGTTGGTGAGTTCGGTGGTGCCGAAGATGGTGGCGCCGGTGCCGTACATCATCCGGTCCGGGTTGTGCGGGTCGATCTCCAGGCCCTCGGTCATCCAGCCCAGCTTGGGCGAATCCTCCGGCGGCACGGCCTGCTTGGCGAAGGTCAGCCAGGGCACCGAGGAGTGGTCCAGGGTGTACCGCTTGCTCTTCTCCGGGTAGCTGCTCCACTCCCAGATGGCGGTCCAGTTCTCGCCGCTGTCCGTGGTGCGGAAGATCTGGGTGTCGGGCCACCACGAGCTGTATCCGGTGACCATCACGGTGCCCGGGTTGGAACGGTCCACGCTCAGGCCGCTGTAGCCGAAGTAGGTGTCGGCCTCGGCCAGCGGGGAGACGTCCTCCCACGTGCCGGTGGCCGTGTCCAGCCGCCAGACCTGGCCCGCCTCGCCGGCGTACGGCCCGGGGTTGTCGCTGGTGGCGATGTACAGGTGGCCGGTGCCCTCGTCCAGCACGCCCTTGTGGGGGAGGTATCCCGTCGGCTGGCCGGGCACCGCCTCCCAGGTCGCGCCGCCGTCCGTGGAGCGGTAGACGCTCTCCTGGAGGTCCGCCACACCCACGTAGATGGTCTGCGTCGGGCTGCCCGGGGAGCCGGTGGACGGATCGAAGGTGACCCAGACCACACCGATCTCGTCGTTCTCGTAGCCCCACGGATCGTCGGGGTTGAGGATGTAGTCGCCGGGGTTGGGGAAGGACGTGACCTCGTTCCAGGTCACGCCGGAGTCGGTGGAGCGCCACAGGCCCTCGCCGCTCGGGGCGCCGAAGTAGAGCACCGAGTTGTCATGGGGGTCGACCGCCAGGCGCTCGCCCATGCCGCGGCCCGGCATGTTGCCGCCCACCTTGAAGGGCAGTTCGGTGACCTGCCAGGTCTCGCCGCGGTCCCGGGAGCGCCCGATGGCGCCGTTGTCCGGGTCCCAGTCATTGGTGTAGGTGCCCAGGGCGGCGTAGACGTTGTCCGGGTCCACCGGGTCGGTGGCCAGCGAGGCGACACCGGTGTAGCCCCATTCGTCCCAGCCGACCCAGTCGAGCAGCGGTGTCCACTGCTGGCCGGATTCGTCCCACCGGTACGCGCCGCCGATGTCGGTCCGGGCGTAGACCAGATCGGGCTCGGTGCGGTTGAAGACGATCGACGGAACGAATCCGCCGCCGTCGATGCGCACGTTTCCCCAGGTGTAGTCCTCCGGGGTGATCGCCGTGCTCGCGGCGGCTTCGCCGGCGTTTCCGGCAACCGCCAGCGCTCCCGCGGTTCCCAGCAGTCCGGCCGCTAGCGCGGAACCGGCCAGCGCCGCGGTGGCAGCTTTCCATCTGCGCACGCGGGCACTCCTCTCCTGACTTCTTGGCCGCATAAGCGGCAAGGGGGGTGGACTGAAAAAACGGGAGCGCTCCCACGATGTGCCGATGAGGTTAACTGTCGAACGTTGTTCGCATAAGGGTGTGTCAGAAGGACTTCTGCGAGGTTTTGTTGATAGAGCTGATCAAGAAAGGGGCCGAACATCGGATCAGATGTGCGGAGTGCGGTGACCCCGAAAGCGGGGCATAACCAGGGAACGAGCAGATCAGGGGCACTGCATGGGACGTATGACACGCCGGACCTTCACTCTTGCCACAGCCGGGACCCTCGCCGGTTTCCTGGCCTTGCGGCAGGCCGAGGCCGACTCCGCCGCCTATGGTCCGGCCGGTGAAGGCGGTGGCGTGGCGGCCGGGCGGGCGGCGGCCCGCGACGGACTGCGCGGCACGTGGATCTCCACGGTCGGAAACCTGGACTGGCCCTCGGGGCCGGGACTGCCCCCGGCCGAGGCCCGGCAGGAGCTGTCCGGGCTGCTGGACGAGGCCGTGCGGTACCGGCTGAACGCCGTCTTCCTCCAGGTCAGGCCGACCGCGGACGCCTTCTGGCCGTCACCGCACGAGCCCTGGTCGGCCTGGCTGACCGGTACCCAGGGCAAGGACCCGGGCTGGGACCCGCTGGACTTCGCGGTGCGCGCGGCGCACGACCGCGGGCTGGAGCTGCACGCCTGGTTCAACCCCTACCGGATCGCGCTGCACGACGACCCCTCCCGGCTGGCCGCGGAGCACCCGGCGCGGCGGCAGCCGGAGTGGGTGGTCAGCTACGGCGGCCGGCTGTACTTCAACCCGGGCATCCCCGAGGTCCGCCGGCATGTGCAGAACGCCATGCTGCACGCGGTGGAGAACTACCCGGTCGACGGCGTGCACTTCGACGACTACTTCTACCCGTACCCGGTGCAGGGCGAGACCTTCGACGACGACGCGGCCTTCGCCCGCCACGGCGGGACGTTCACGGACCGGGGCGACTGGCGCCGGGAGAACGTGAACCTGCTGATCAGGGAGGTGCAGCAGCGGGTGCGCGAGGTCCGGCCCGGGGCGGTGTTCGGGGTCAGCCCGTTCGGCATCTGGCGCAACAGCGGCACCGATCCGAAGGGCTCGCGGACCAGCGGCCTGCAGACCTACGACGACCTCTACGCCGACACCCGGCGCTGGGTGCGCGAGGGCCGGCTGGACTATGTGCTGCCGCAGGTCTACTGGCACATCGGCCACTCCGCCGCCGACTACGCCGAGCTGGTGCCCTGGTGGTCGGCGGTGGCCGAGGGCACCGGGGTGCGGCTGTACATCGGGGAGGCGCTGTACAAGGTGGGGGACCCGGCGCAGCCCGAGCAGTGGAGCGATCCGGCGGAGCTCTCCCGCCATCTCACCTTCTGCCGGGACCATCCCCAGGTGGCGGGCCATGTGTTCTTCTCGGCCGCCAAGGTGGCGGCCGACCCGCTGGGCGCGATGAGCCGGGTCCGCGAGGATCACTACCAGGAGCCGGCGGCGTCGTCCGCCGCGGCCCGTGAGGATACCCCGGGCCGGTGAGCCGACGCCGCCGGCCGGCTCCGCGCGCTTCCGGTCAGGCGCCGCCGGTCTTCACCTCGGAGTCCGGGCCCGGGTAGAGCACGCTTTCATGCCCCTGGTCGTCGCGGACCCGATAGGGCGGCTCGCCGTTCTTTCCCATGACTTCGACGATCTCCGCCACCCGGTCCTTCTGGCCCACCGTACGGCCGTGGGTGACCACCTTGTCGCCCGTCTTGGCATGCATGGGCAGCCCTCCTGATTGCTGGTGCCATTCAGCTCGTGCCACCACCATTTTATGGCGGATGAGGTATTTGGGCCGTTGCTGTTGCTCCGGGTGTCTTCCTCCTGCATGGGTGCGGTATACACCCGCTGTCTGTGCCCGCCACGGGAAATTTCGCAAGAACTCACGTACGACCGTGGTGCCGCAGGTCAGCCGCTCGTACGCTGTGCCCATGCTGGTCACGCTGGTCGCGGCGGCCCGCAGCTCCCCGCTGCTGGATCTCCGCTTCGGTGACGACCGCCCGCTGGACATGGCCGGCTGGCAGGCCGTCGAGCGGGCGCTGCCGGTGCTCGCCCCGCTGGCCGCTGCCGAGCTCCGCTACTGCTCGCCCACGCCCTGCGCCCGGCAGACCGGTGATGTGCTGGGACTGGCGCCGCTGGCCCAGCCCGCGCTGCGCGAGTGCGACATGGGCCGCTGGAGCGGGCTGACGCTGCGCGAGGTCACCGCCCGGGAGCCCGCCGCGGTGGACGCCTGGTACAGCGATCCCCGTTCCGCGCCGCACGGCGGTGAGCCGCTGGTCGCCTTCGTGGCCCGTGTGGGCAACTGGCTGGACACCCGCCCGGTGGGGCAGGACGGCTGGATCGTGGCCGTCACCGAGGCCGCGGTGATCCGTGCCGCCATGCTGTATGTGCTCAAGGCGCCGCCCCAGGCCTACTGGCGGACCGAGGTGCACCCGCTGTCCGTGGTCAGCATCAGCGGCACCAGCGGCCGCTGGAACCTGCGCCTGGGCTGAGCGCGCCCGGCCGACGCCGCCGCGGGCCCGGTACGGACCATTGCATGATCCTTCCAATGGCCGTATAGTTATGCCATCGAGTGCATGACGGCGGCGGGTGGAGGCGATGACAGTGCGGGCAGCGGTGGCGGGTGCGAGCGGCTATGCGGGCGGCGAGATCCTGCGCCTGCTGCTCGGGCACCCCGAGGCCGAGATCGGCGCCCTGACCGGCAACTCCAACGCCGGGCAGCCGCTGGGTGCGCTCCAGCCGCACCTGACGCCGCTGGCCGACCGGGTGCTGGAGGCCACCACCCCCGAGGCGCTCGCCGGGCACGACGTGGTCTTCCTCGCCCTGCCGCACGGCGAGTCCGCCGCGGTGGCCGAGCGGCTCGGCGACACCGCGCTGATCATCGACTGCGGGGCTGACTTCCGGCTGGCCGACGCCGGCGCCTGGCAGCGGTACTACGGCACCCCGCACGCCGGCACCTGGCCCTACGGCCTCCCCGAACTGCCCGGGGCCCGCGACGCGCTGCGGGGGTCCCGGCGCATCGCGGTCCCCGGGTGCTACCCGACCGCCGTCACCCTCGCCCTCTTCCCCGCCTACGCGGCGGGCCTGGCCGAGCCCGAGGCGGTGATCGTGGCCGCGTCCGGCACCTCCGGCGCGGGCAAGTCCCTCAAGCCGCACCTGCTGGGCAGCGAGGTGATGGGCGCCATGAGCCCGTACGGCGTGGGCGGCGTGCACCGGCACACCCCGGAGATGATCCAGAATCTGTCGGCCGTGGCCGGGGAACCGGTCACGGTCTCCTTCACCCCCACCCTGGCGCCCATGCCGCGCGGCATCCTGGCCACCTGCACGGCCCGGGCCAGGCCCGGCGTCACCGCCGCGGCGCTGCGCGAGAGCTACGCCAAGGCGCTGGCCGGCGAACCCTTCGTGCGGCTGCTGCCCGAGGGGCGGTGGCCCGGCACCGCGGCCGTGACCGGGGCCAACACCGCGCAGGTCCAGGTCACGCTCGACGAGCAGGCCGGCCGCATCGTCGCCGTCAGCGCCATCGACAACCTCACCAAGGGCACGGCCGGCGGTGCCGTGCAGGCCATGAACATCGCCCTCGGCCTGCCCGAGGAGCTGGGCCTGCCGGTCACCGGCCTCGCCCCCTGAACGCCGGCCCCGGCACCCCGGGCGGCCGGCCCCCTTTCCTCACCCTCCGGCCCGGCACTCCGGACCGGCACCCCCCTTCCGCACTCCCGAACGGAGATCCGCAGTGAGCGTGACGGCAGCGCAGGGATTCACGGCCGCGGGCATCGCGGCCGGAATCAAGGAGAACGGCAGCCCCGACCTGGCCCTGGTGGTCAACAACGGGCCCCGCCGTGCCGCCGCCGGCGTCTTCACCGCCAACCGGGTCAAGGCCGCGCCGGTGATCTGGTCCGAGCAGGTGCTCAAGGGCGGCGAGGTCACCGCGGTCGTCCTCAACTCCGGCGGCGCCAACGCCTGCACCGGACCGCTCGGCTTCCAGGACACCCACGCCACGGCCGAGAAGGCCGCCGAGGTGCTGGGCCACAACGCCGGCGAGATCGCCGTGGCGTCCACCGGGCTGATCGGTGTCCGGCTGCCCATGGACAAGCTGCTGCCGGGCATCGCGGAGGCCGCCGCCCGGCTCTCCCCGCACGCCGGGGAGAAGGCCGCCATCGCCATCAAGACCACCGACACCGTGCACAAGACCGCGGTCGGCGGGGGAGAGGGCTGGACGGTGGGCGGCATGGCCAAGGGCGCCGGCATGCTCGCCCCGGGCCTGGCCACCATGCTCTGCGTGCTCACCACCGACGCCGACCTGGACCCGGCCGCCCTCGACAAGGCGCTGCGCGAGGCCACCCGGGTCACCTTCGACCGGGTCGACTCCGACGGCTGCCTGTCCACCAACGACACCGTGCTGCTGCTGGCCTCCGGCGCCTCCGGTGTCACCCCGGACCACCACGAGTTCACCGCCGCGGTCACCGCGGTCTGCGCGGACCTCGCCCGGCAGCTGGTCGCCGACGCCGAGGGCGCCTCCAAGGACATCAGGATCGAGATCACCGGCGCCGCCTCCGAGGACGACGCGGTGACGGTCGGCCGGGCCATCGCCCGTTCCAACCTCTTCAAGTGCGCGGTGCACGGCGAGGACCCGAACTGGGGCCGGGTGCTCTCCGCGATCGGCACCACCGACGCGGTCTTCGAACCGGACCGGCTGAGCGTCGCCATCAACGGCGTCTGGGTCTGCCGCGACGGCAGCACCGGCGAGGACCGGGGACTGGTCGACATGCGCTTCCGGGAAGTGCACGTGGTCGCCGATCTGGCGGCCGGCGACCACACCGCCACCGTCTGGACCAACGACCTGACCGCCGACTACGTCCACGAGAACAGCGCCTACTCCTCATGAGCATCAGCCGGCACGACGCCGAACACACCGCCGAGCACACCGCCGGACCGGCGACGGGAAACCGGACCGCCCGCAGGCACACCGCACTGCCCAAGGCCAGAATCCTGATCGAGGCCCTGCCCTGGCTGACCCGCCACCACGGCAGGACCGTGGTCGTCAAGTTCGGCGGCAACGCCATGGTCGACGAGGAGCTCAAGGCGGCCTTCGCCCAGGACGTGGTCTTCCTGCGCCACGCCGGACTGCGCCCGGTGGTGGTGCACGGCGGCGGCCCGCAGATCAACGCCCAGCTGGACCGGCTCGGCCTGGAGTCCACCTTCACCGCCGGACTCCGGGTGACCAGCCCGGAGACCATGGACGTGGTCCGCATGGTGCTGGCCGGCCAGGTCCAGCGCGAACTGGTCGGCCTGCTCAACCGGCACGGCCCGCTGGCCGTCGGGATGACCGGCGAGGACGCCCGCCTGATGACCGCCACCAAGCGGTGGGCCGAGGTGGACGGCGAACGCGTGGACATCGGCCGGGTCGGCGAGGTCACCGCCATCGACACCGGCGCGGTGCAGGCCCTGCTGGACGACGGCCGGATCCCGGTCATCTCCTCCATCGCCCGCAGCATGGACGACGACCACGTCTACAACGTCAACGCCGACACCGCCGCGGCCGCGCTGGCCGCCGCGCTGGGCGCCGAGACGCTGATGGTGCTCACCGATGTCGAGGGCCTGTACGCCAACTGGCCGGAGAGCGACGAGGTGATCAGCGAGCTCACCGCCAAGCAGCTCGAAGCGCTGCTGCCCGAGCTGTCCAGCGGCATGGTGCCCAAGATGGAGGGCTGCCTGCACGCGGTCCGCAACGGAGTGCGCACCGCCCGCGTCATCGACGGGCGCGTTCCGCACTCGATTCTGCTGGAGATCTTCACGGACGAGGGCATCGGCACGATGGTCGTGCCGGACGACGTGCCCGGCGGCCCGGCGGCCTGAGGAGGGGCAGCATGATGACAGCCGACACCGAGGGCGGCGGCGCCCGGCCGTCCGGCAACGAGGCGCTCACCCGGCGCTGGCAGGCGGCCCACACCGACAACTACGGCACCCCGCGCATCCCGCTGGTGCGCGGCCGGGGCACCCGGCTGTGGGACGCCGACGGCCGCGAGTACCTGGACTTCATCGGCGGTATCGCGGTGAACTCCCTGGGCACCGCACATCCGGCGGTCGTCGCCGCGGTCTCCGAGCAGATCGCCACCCTGGGCCACGTCTCCAACCTGTTCGTGGCCGAACCCACCGTGGCGCTCGCCGAACGCCTGCTGGAACTGGCCGGCCGCCCCGGCAGGGTGTACTTCTCCAACTCCGGCGCGGAGGCCAACGAGGCCGCGTTCAAGATCGCCCGGCTCACCGGCCGGCCGCAGATCGTGGCCTCCCACGGCGGCTTCCACGGCCGCACCATGGGTGCGCTGGCGCTGACCGGCCAGAGCGCCAAGCAGGACGGGTTCCATCCGCTGCCGGGCGGTGTGCGCCACGTCCCCTACGGCGACGCCGAGGCGCTCGGCGCCGCCGTCACCGAGGACACCGCCATGGTGCTGCTGGAGCCCATCCAGGGCGAGAACGGCGTGGTGGTACCGCCGGCCGGCTATCTGGCCGCGGCCCGCGAGATCACCCGCGCCACCGGCACGCTGCTCGCCCTGGACGAGGTGCAGACCGGCATCGGCCGCACCGGTCACTGGTTCGCCGGACAGGCCGAGGGTGTCGAGCCGGACCTGATCACCCTGGCCAAGGGGCTGGCCGGCGGCCTGCCGATCGGCGCCACGCTGGCCTTCGGGCCCGCCGCCGGACTGCTCACGCCGGGCCGGCACGGCTCCACCTTCGGCGGCAACCCGGTCTCCTGTGCCGCCGCGCTGGCCGTGCTCGACACCATCACCTCCACCGGTCTGCTGGAGAACGTCAAGCGCACCGGGGAGCGGCTGCGCGACGGAATCCGGCAGCTCGGACACCCGCTGGTGGACCGGGTGCGGGGAGCCGGGCTGCTGCTCGGTATCGTGCTCACCGAGCCGCGTGCCGCGCAGGTCCAGCAGGCGGCGCAGAACGCGGGAATCCTGGTGCAGGCGGTGGCGCCGGACGTGATCCGGCTGGCGCCTCCGCTGATCGCCGGTGATGCCGAGGCGGACGCGCTGCTGGCGGCCCTGCCCGCGATCCTGGACACCGTGGACACCGTGGACACCGGCACCGCCGGCGCCACGGGCACCGCCGGTGCCGCAGGCGTCACCGGTGTGCAGGGCAGCGCGGCGGGTGGAGCCGCCAGGCCGGAAGGACGGAGATGACGGGCGCTCGCAACGGCGGCCACGCCGTACCGCAGACGCGTACCGCGCGCCACCGCAGGATCGTGGAGATCCTCAACCGGCAGCCGGTGCGGTCGCAGAGCCAGCTGGCCAGACTGCTGCTGGACGACGGGCTGAGCGTCACCCAGGCCACGCTGAGCCGGGACCTGGACGAACTGGGCGCGGTGAAGATCCGCAACGACAAGGGCGAGCTGATCTACGCCGTGCCCAGCGAGGGGGGATTCCGCACGCCGCACGCTCCGCTGGGCGAGTCGGTGAAGGAACAGCGGATGGCCCGTCTGGCCGGGGAGCTGCTGATCTCCGCCGAGGCATCGGCCAATCTGGTGGTGCTGCGCACCCCGCCGGGCGCCGCGCAGTTCCTGGCCTCCGCCATCGACCAGGCGGAGCTGCACGCCATCCTCGGCACCATCGCCGGGGACGACACCGTGCTGCTGATCAGCCGCGATCCCTCCGGCGGCCAGACCCTCGCCGACCACCTCCTGCGACTCGCCGAACACGAGCGCTGACCGCCGGGGCCTGCCGCCTCCGCGGCGACGGCCCGGGAAACGGGACGGAAAGGCGTCCGGCCCCGGGAGGAGGACCGGGGCCGGACGGACGGGGGGCGGTCAGTGGTCGCGGCGGGCGGCCAGGTGGGCCAGGGCGGTGAGCTCGGCGGCGGGACGCTCGGCGGGCGCGGCGGACTCCAGCGCGCCGAGTGCCAGGGCGAGCTGTTCGGCCGCGGCGTTCTCCGCCCAGGCCCGGCCGCCGGCCCGCTCGACCAGTCCGGCCAGCCGCGCGGTCTGCTCCGGGCCGTCGTCACTGCCCGGGCGGCGGTACGCCGCGGCCAGCGCGGCCGCGGCCGGGCTGCCCGAGGCGAGGGCGGCCACCACCGGCAGGGACTTCTTCCGGCTGGTCAGATCCGCGCCCGCCGGTTTGCCGGTGACCTCCGGATCGCCCCAGATTCCCAGCAGGTCGTCGGCGAGCTGGAACGCCATGCCCAGGTGGTGCCCGAAACGGCGCAGCGACTCGGTCTGCTCCGCCGAGCCGCCGCCCCACAGCGCGCCCAGCGCGCAGGAGCAGGCCAGCAGCTGGGCCGTCTTCCGCTCGGTCATGGCCAGGCACTCGGCGAGCGAGACGGTGTCCCGCTCCTCGAAGGAGAGATCCGCCTGCTCGCCCTCGATCAGCCGGGTGGTGGCGTCCGCCAGCAGACCGATGGCGGCGGCCGCGCGGGGGCTGCGGTCCTCGGCCAGCACCCGGGTGGCCTGGGCCAGCAGCGCGTCCCCGGCCAGCAGCGCGGCCGGGGAGCCGAACACCGTCCAGGCCGTCGCCCGGTGCCGCCGGGTGGTGTCCCCGTCCAGGATGTCGTCGTGCAGCAGCGAGAAGTTGTGCACCAGCTCCACCGCCACGGCCGGGGCCACCGCCTCCCTGGGGGAGCCGCCGACCGCCTCGGCGCAGGTGAAGACCAGCGCCGGGCGCAGCGCCTTGCCGGCCGGCCCGCTGTCCGGCCGGCCGGCCGCGTCGGTCCAGCCGAAGTGGTAGGCGGCGACCCGGGCGACCGGGCCCGGCAGTCTGCGGACCCAGGTGTGCAGGGCGGGCTCCAGCAGCGTCCGGGAGCGGCGCAGCGCGGCGCGGGCCGGGCGGGCCTGGCCGGTGTCGGGGGCGGTGGTCATCGGGCCACCTCCTGCGCGACGGCCGGGATCCCGGCATGTCCGGCCCGTTCCCCGGCACGGTCGAGCGACTGTTCCGGTGGCTGTTCGGCTGCCTGCTCCCCGGCCAGGCGGAGCGCCTCCTCGAGCAGGGCCTCCACGATCCGGGACTCGGGAACGGTCCGCACCACGTCGCCGCGGACGAAGATCTGGCCCTTGCCGTTGCCCGAGGAGACTCCGATGTCGGCCTCGCGCGCCTCGCCGGGGCCGTTCACCACGCAGCCCATGACCGCCACCCGCAGCGGATGCGGGAAACCCTCGAAGGCCGCGGCCACCTGGTCGGTCAGCCGGTAGACGTCCACCTGGGCGCGCCCGCAGGACGGGCAGGAGACGATCTCCAGCGAGCGCTCGCGCAGGCCCAGCGACTCCAGGATGCCGATGCCGACCTTGACCTCCTCCACCGGGGGCGCGGAGAGCGAGACCCGGATGGTGTCGCCGATGCCCTCGCCGAGCAGCCGCCCCATGGCCACCGCCGACTTGACCGTGCCCTGGAGCAGCGGCCCGGCCTCGGTGACCCCCAGGTGCAGCGGGTAGTCGCACTCGGCGGCCAGCTGCCGGTACGCCTCGACCGCCACCACGGGGTCGTGGTGCTTGACCGAGATCTTGAGGTCGCGGAAGCCGTGCTCCTCGAACAGGGAGCACTCCCACAGCGCGGACTCCACCAGCGCGGCGGGGGTGGCCCGGCCGTGCTTGCGCAGCAGCCGTTCGTCCAGCGAGCCCGCGTTCACGCCGATCCGGATCGGTACCCCGGCGTCGCCGGCCGCCCGGGCGATCTCCCGGACCCGGTCGTCGAAGCGGCGGATGTTGCCGGGATTGACCCGGACCGCGGCGCAGCCCGCCTCGATCGCGGCGAACACGTAGCGGGGCTGGAAGTGGATGTCGGCGATCACCGGGATCCGGGACTGCCGGGCGATCTCCGGCAGGGCATCGGCGTCGTCCTGCGAGGGCACCGCTACCCGGACGATCTGGCACCCGGCGGCGGTGAGTCCGGCGATCTGGCGGAGAGTGGCACCCACGTCGGCGGTGACGGTGGTGGTCATGGACTGGACGGAGACCGGCTCCCCGCCGCCGACCGGCACCGGGCCCACCATGATGCGGCGGGACGGTCTGCGGGCGGCGACGGGCCGGGCGGGCATACCGAGATCGACGGGCATGGAAACGCTCCCCCTGAGGGTCGTGCGAGGGCGAGGTGAGGACTCGGGACAAGGCGGCCGGCGGGGCCGGTCGCGGAAGGGCTCGTCGCGGACGGACTCGTCGAGGAAGGGTGCGTCGGTGATGCGCGGACGTCGTGCGGTGTCTCCAGCTTGGGGGCGTACAGGAGGGTTCCGGAACGGCGCACTCCGTTCCGGAGCGTGCGCCCGGTGCCACGAAGCACCGCCCGTCGGCCCTCCTTGCGCGGTTGACCTGCGGGGTTGTCGGTGCACGGGAGGCGCGGGCGGTGCTTCAACCCGGCCGGCCGCGGCCCGCCCGGCCGGGTCCGCGCCCCTTTCCCGCCCGGCCCGCGGGGCCGCGTTGACGGAACATGCGGAAGTCTGCATACTTATTCCTGTCGCTGCATGCTTCTAAGGAGACTCCCGTGACCGAGCGCGTCGTCCTCGCCTACTCCGGCGGACTGGACACCTCCGTCTGTATTGGCTGGATCGCCGAGGCAACCGGCGCCGAGGTGATCGCCGTGGCCGTGGACGTCGGCCAGGGCGGCGAGGATCTGGACGTCATCCGCAAGCGCGCGCTCGCCTGCGGCGCGGTCGAGGCCGAGGTGGTGGACGCCCGGGACGAGTTCGCCCAGGAGTACTGCGTCCCCGCCGTCAAGGCCAACGCCCTCTACATGGACCAGTACCCGCTGGTCTCGGCGCTCTCCCGGCCGGTGATCGTCAAGCACCTGGTGGCCGCCGCCGAGAAGCACAACGCCGGCATCGTGGCCCACGGCTGCACCGGCAAGGGCAACGACCAGGTGCGGTTCGAGGCCGGCATCTCCTCGCTGGCCCCCGGCCTGAAGTGCATCGCCCCGGTCCGGGACTACGCCATGACCCGGGACAAGGCCATCGCCTTCGCCGAGGCCAAGGGCCTGCCCATCGCCACCACCAAGAAGTCCCCGTACTCCATCGACCAGAACGTCTTCGGGCGGGCCGTGGAGACCGGCTTCCTGGAGGACATCTGGAACGGCCCGGTCGAGGACCTCTACGAGTACACCCGGAACCCGGCCGAGCCCCGCGAGGCGGACGAGGTCGTCCTCACCTTCGAGCAGGGCGTGCCGGTGGCGATCGACGGTGTCGCGGTCACCCCGCTGCAGGCCGTCCAGCAGCTCAACGAGCGGGCCGGCGCCCAGGGCGTGGGCCGGCTGGACATGGTCGAGGACCGGCTGGTCGGCATCAAGTCCCGCGAGGTCTACGAGGCCCCCGGCGCCATCGCGCTGATCACCGCGCACCGGGAGCTGGAGGCCGTCACCGTCGAGCGGGAACTGGCCCGGTTCAAGCGGCAGGTGCAGCAGCGCTGGACCGAGCTGGTCTACGACGGGCTGTGGTTCTCCCCGCTCAAGCAGGCCCTGGAAGGCTTCATCGACGAGGCGAACACCTACGTCAGCGGCGACATCCGGATGACCCTGCACGGCGGCCGGGCCGTGGTGACCGGCCGGAAGTCCGCGCAGTCGCTCTACGACTTCAACCTCGCCACCTACGACACCGGCGACACCTTCGACCAGTCCATGGCCAAGGGCTTCATCGAGATCTTCGGGCTGTCCACCAAGATCGCCGCCCAGCGTTCGCTGCGGACCCAGGACGGGGCCCCGGCCCAGTGACCGACAGCACCTCACCGGGCAACGGACCCGACCTGCGGCTCTGGGGCGGCCGGTTCGCCGACGGGCCCTCCGAGGCCCTGGCCAGGCTCTCCGCCTCGGTCCACTTCGACTGGCGGCTGGCGCCCTACGACATCGCCGGCTCCCGGGCGCACGCCCGGGTGCTGCACTCCGCGGGACTGCTCACCGACGACGAACTGGAACGGATGCTGGCCGGGCTGGACCGGCTGGCCGCCGACGTCGCGGACGGCTCGTTCACCGGCACCCTCGCCGACGAGGACGTGCACACCGCGCTGGAGCGGGGCCTGCTGGAGCGGCTCGGCCCGGAACTGGGCGGCAAGCTCCGCGCCGGGCGCTCCCGCAACGACCAGGTGGCCACGCTGTTCCGGATGTATCTGCGGGACCACGCGCGGATCATCGGCGGGCTGCTCGCCGATCTGCAGCAGGCGCTGATCGGACTGGCCGAGGCGCACCCGGACGTCGCCATGCCCGGCCGCACCCACCTGCAGCACGCGCAGCCGGTGCTCTTCGCCCACCATGTCCTGGCCCATGTGCAGGCGCTGGCCCGCAACGGCGAGCGGCTGCGGCAGTGGGACGCGCGCACCGCGGTCTCGCCGTACGGCTCGGGCGCGCTGGCCGGTTCCTCGCTGGGGCTGGACCCGGAGGCGGTCGCCCGCGAACTGGGCTTCGAGCACGGCTCGGCGGGCAATTCCCTCGACGGCACCGCCTCCCGCGACTTCGTCGCCGAGTTCGCCTTCATCACCGCGATGATCGGCGTGGACCTGTCCCGGATCGCGGAGGAGGTGATCATCTGGAACACCAAGGAGTTCTCCTTCGTGACCCTGCATGACGCCTACTCCACCGGATCGTCGATCATGCCGCAGAAGAAGAACCCGGACATCGCCGAGCTGGCGCGCGGCAAGTCGGGGCGGCTGATCGGCAATCTGACCGGGCTGCTGGCCACCCTCAAGGCACTGCCGCTGGCCTACAACCGGGATCTGCAGGAGGACAAGGAGCCGGTCTTCGACTCCTGCGACCAGCTGGAGGTGCTGCTTCCGGCGTTCACCGGGATGATGGCCACGCTGACCGTGCACCGGGAACGGATGGAGCAGTTGGCCCCGGCGGGCTTCTCGCTGGCCACCGACGTGGCCGAGTGGCTGGTCAAGCGGGGCGTGCCGTTCCGCGACGCGCACGACATCGCCGGCGAGTGCGTCAAGGTGTGCGAGGCCGAGGGCATCGAGCTGGACCAGCTCACGGACGAACAGTTCGCCAGGATCTCCCCCCGGCTGACGCCCGGTGTGCGGGAGGTGCTCAGCGTGCCGGGCGCGCTCGCCGCGCGCGCCGGGCGCGGCGGCACCGCGCCCGCCGCGGTGGCCGTCCAGCTCGACGAGGTCAAGGCCGGACTCGCCGCGCAGCGCGCCTGGGCCGGCACCGGCCGGACCACGGCGTCCTGAGCAGGCGACGAGACGGCGGAGGGCCGGGGGACACGGGCCGCGCGGCCCGTGTCCCCCGGCCCTCCCTGCAGCGGGCCCTGACCGGCCGACAGCCCCCGGCCGGGCGCCGCCGGGCGGGTCACCGGCCGGCACAGCGGGCCGGGATCAGCGNCTGCAGCGGGCCCTGACCGGCCGACAGCCCCCGGCCGGGCGCCGCCGGGCGGGTCACCGGCCGGCACAGCGGGCCGGGATCAGCGGGCGTCTTCGCCCGGGAAGCGCAGGCCGATGGCGTCCCGCACCCGGTCCAGGGTGCGCATCACGGCCAGGCTGCCGTCCAGCGGCACCAGCGGCGACTCCTTCTCCCCGGCCCGCAGCGCGCGCATCACCTCGGCCGCCTGGTGCACGAAGGTGCGGCCCGGCCGGTAGCCGGTGAACTCCTCGGGCTCGCGGTCCGGCCGGTGCAGCACGAACTCCTCGGGGAAGAAGAAGCCGCGCGGGAACTCGATCCGGCCGCGCGTGCCGGTCACCGCCGCGCGCAGCGGGGTGTCGGCGTAGAGCGAGCAGGTCAGCGCGGCCACCGCGCCGGAGGCGTAACCGAACAGCATCCCGGTGTTGACGTCCACGCCGCCCTCCAGCCGGCCGTGGGCGCTCACCGACTCCGGCTCGCCCAGCACCAGATGGGCCAGCGAGACCGGATAGACACCCAGGTCCAGCAGGGCGCCGCCGCCCCGTGCCGGGTCGAGCAGCCGGTGGCCGGGCGGGAAGGGACCGGGCAGCCCGAAGTCGGCGTGCACCGCCCGCACCTCGCCGATGGCGCCGTCCGCCAGCAGCTCGGTCATCTTCCGGATCACCGGGTTGCAGTAGGTCCACATGGCCTCCATGAGGAAGACCCCGCGTTCCCGGGCGAGGTCCACCAGCGGCCGGGCCTCCGCCTCGGAGAGGGTGAACGGCTTCTCGCACAGCACCGGGACGCCGGCCCGGAGGAACAGCCGCGTGGCGGCGGCGTGGCCGGTCTGCGGGGTGGCCACGTACACCACGTCCAGCTCCCGGTCGGCGGCCATCTCCTCCCAGCTTCCCCAGGCCCGCGGGATGCCGTGCCGCTCGGCGAACGCGGCGGCGGACTCCCGGGTGCGGGACCCGACGGCGGCGACCTCGGCATCCGGCATGGTGGCCAGGTCCTGGGTGAACTTCTCGGCGATTCCCCCGGTGGACAGGATGCCCCAGCGGAGGGGGGCGGGGGCGGGCACGGAATCGGTGGCCGGCATGGGACTCCTTGTTCGAGCTGCGCACCGGCGTTGCCGCCGGGCGGTCCGCTCATGGTAAACACCGCAGGCCGACGCGGTCGGAGACGGGGTCCGGCAGCTCCCGCCCGGGGGCCGGACGGGAGCGCGCTCCCCGGCCCGCTGCCCGGTCCGGGCCCGGCGGGGGAGCGGGCGACGGCCGCGGTCATCCCCTCGCGGCCCGGCCGCCCGGGCCCGCGGCCGGCGGCTCAGGCCGCGGTGCGGACGCTCTTCGCCTTGGTGGCGTACATGTCGACGTACTCCTGGCCGGAGAGCCGCATCACCTCGGTCATCACCTCGTCGGTGATCGCCCGCAGCACGTAGCGGTCCCGGTCCATGCCGTCGTAGCGGGAGAAGTCCAGCGGCCGGCCGAACCGCACCTGGATGCGCCGCCCCGGTCCCAGCCGGGGCAGCCCGGCCCCGCCCGGCTGCACCCGGTCGGTGCCGATCATGGCGAACGGCACCACCGGAGCCCCGGTCATCAGCGTCAGCCGGGCGATGCCGGTCCGCCCGCGGTACAGCCGTCCGTCCGGGGAGCGGGTGCCCTCCGGATAGATCCCGAAGACCTTGCCCTCCTCCAGGATCCGCCGGCCGGTCATCAGGGCCGCCACACCGCCGTGCCCGCCGTCCCGGTCCACCGGGATCATGCCGACCGCGGTGAAGAACCAGGCCATCAGCCGGCCCTTCAGGCTCCGGCCGCGCACATACTCGTCCTTGCCGATGAAGAACACCCGCCGCCCGGACACCAGCGGCAGGATCATCGAGTCGATGAACGTCAGATGGTTGCCCGCCAGGATCACCGGACCGGTGCCGGGAATGTTCTCGGCGCCCTCCACCCGGGGCCGGAACAGCAGCCTCAGCAGCGGTCCGAGAAAGAGCTTCAGCAGCTGAAAGGACAACAGACCCCTCCGGTCGAGACAAGCCGCGCACTCATCGCGCAGCTCAGGACCATATCGCGCGCCCCCGTGGCCCGCACAGCCGGTGCACCGCGCCGGACCGGCGTGCGCCGTCCCGCCCCGGGCCCCGGCACGGTGACCGTCCCGGCTCCACCGTCCCGGCTCCCGTACTCCGGCGGCCCGTGCCGCGGCGGCCGGCCGGATGCGCGTAGCACCGACTTCGGCAACTGTTCGCCCGCAGGACCCCGACGGGATCACCGGCCGCTCCTAGCATCGGTCCGCACCCAGAACGGCTTCACCTCTCAGGAGCGCGCATGGCAGCGAAGCAGCGGGCAGCATCCGGGGACGCCCGGACCCCGGCGGGGACGGAGACGGGCCCGGGCCCGGTGGGCCGCCGGGCGGTGCTCGGCGCCGCCGTGGCCGGTGCCGGGGCGGCCGCCGCACT
>NZ_WTLH01000044.1 GCF_011421595.1 Streptomyces sp. YIM 98790
GCGGCGGTCGCCGCGGCGACCGCCGCCGCCCCGGCCCGGCCGGGCCGGGTGCCGGGCGGGATGCGCCAGCGCATCCCGTTTCCCCCGCTGCGCACCGGCCGGCCGAAACGGGAGGGCAGGACGGCCAGCACCCCGACCGCCACCACCGCGGTCAGTACCTCCACCAGCAGCAGTGTCAGCGCCACGTCGGGGGCGCCGGCCAGCAGGAACCAGACGGTCACCAGCAGCCCGGTGACGCCCAGCAGGGCCAGCGCGACGAACGGCGAGCGGGTCAGCACGGTGGCGCCCACGGCCACGGCCAGCAGCGCCAGCAGGGGCCATTCGGGCGCGATGGCGGGCGGGCCGCCCAGGGTGCCGGTGCCGCCGGCGGCCCATACCGCCCCGCCCAGGACCAGCAGGGCCAGCAGCGGCCGGGCCAGGAACGCGGCCGTGCTGTCGCTGTGGTCGGGCCGGGCGACCAGGTGCCCGAAGCGCAGCAGGGAGTCGTAGCTGCGGGCGAACCCTTCGCGGGACTCGGGCATCCGCAGTACCAGCCGCTCCACCTGCTCCCGCCGCAGGAAGAGCAGCAGGCCCACCGCGATGGCCGTCGCCGACATGGCGAGTTCCGCGGAGAAGCCGTGCCAGAACTCGTAGTGCGGGACGTGTGCCCCGGGGTCCACGGCGAGCACCGCCCGTTCCACCACCGGGTCCAGCAGCGGCACGCCGGGGCCGAGGACCAGCCCCAGCAGGGCCGCCACCGCGGGCGGAATGAGGAAGAGGTAGTCCGGCTCGTACAGGGTCCGCTGGGTGAGCCGGCCGCCGCCGAACGCGCCGATCATGATCCGGGCCGCGTAGGCGAAGGTGAGGGCCGAGGCGGCCATCGCCACGCCGGCCGTGAGCCAGCCCGTCCAGGCGGCGCCCCCGGTGTCGAGGTAGCCCTCGAAGAGTGATTCCTTGCTGACGAAGCCGATCAGCGGCGGCACCCCGGCCAGGGACAGGGCGGCCAGCGCGGTCATCGCCGCGCTGCGCGGCATCACCCGCCACAGCGCGCCCAGTTCGCGGATGTCGCGGCTGCCCGCTTCATGGTCGATGATGCCGACCAGCATGAACAGGGTCGCCTTGAACAGGGCGTGGGCCGTGGTGTGGAGCATGGCCGCGGCCAGGGCGGTCGGCGTGCCCACCCCGATGGCCGCCACGAGCAGTCCGAGCTGGCTGACGGTGGAGTAGGCGAGGATGCGTTTCAGGTCGTGCTGGCGCAGCGCCCACACCGCGCCGAGTACGGCGGTCAGCAGCCCGCCGGCGACCAGGGTGGCGGTCCACGGGGGTTCCCCGGCGTACAGGGCGGAGAAGCGGGCCAGCAGGTAGATCCCGGCCTTCACCATGGTGGCGGCGTGCAGGTAGGCGCTGACCGGGGTGATCGCGGCCATGGCCCCGGGCAGCCAGGACTGGAAGGGGAACTGCGCGGACTTGGTGAAGGCGGCGACCACGACGAGCACCCCGGCCGGCACGGCCAGCGGGGAGGCCAGCACCTGCGCAGGGTCGTCCAGGATGCCGGTGAGGGAGGTCGTGCCGGCGGCGATCGCCAGCAGTACCCCGGCCGCCAGCAGGGCGAGTCCGCCGGCCGCGGTGACCAGGAAGGCGCGGGCGGCGGGTACCGCTGCTTTCGGCCCGGCGTCGGCGATCAGCAGGAACGAGCAGACGGTGGTCGCCTCCCAGAACACCACCAGCAGGATCACGTCGTCGGCCATGACCAGCCCGAGCATGGCGGCGGCGAACAGGGTGAGCAGGGTGTAGGTGGAGGTGTGCCGCTCGCCGGCCGGAAGGTAGCGGGAGCAGTAGGCCATGACCAGCGCGCCGACGCCGAGCACCAGCAGGGAGAACAGGCCGGCCAGCCCGTCGAGGCGGAGGGCGAACGCCACGTCCAGGTCCGGCAGCCAGAGCCACGACACGGTAACGGGGCGGTCCTCGGGGCCCCAGGGGATGAGGAAGGCGAGCAGCGCGCCGACCGCGAGGAAGCCCGCGGTGAGCGGGTAACCGGTGGCGCGGCCGAGCCGCCGGTCCAGCAGGGGTACCGCGGCGGCCAGCGCCAGCACGGCGGCGAGGGCGAGGACCAGCAGCACGCGGGGAGCCCTCCTTCGGTTGCCGCCAGACGACGCGTCGCGCGGAGTCTCCACCAGCGTCCCAGGAATACCGGGTGGAATTGCGGAAATACGGTCATACCGGCATGTCGGCTGAGCAAGCGCTTATTGACACGGGTTCGTGGCGGCTCCATGCTCATGCCCCGGTGGTGTTTCAGTGGCTGAAACATCTCTGCGGTGATCCCGACGAGTCCGTGACCTTCCCGAGCAGCCCGAGGAGTACCCATGACCCTGCCCGCCACCGGCCGCGCCTGGCATCTCACCGCCCGCCCGCACGGCTGGCCCGCCCCGGAGTGCTTCGCACTGCGCGAGGAGCCGGTCCGGCCCCCGGAGGAGGGCGAGATCACGGTGCGCAACCTCCACCTTTCGGTGGACCCCTACATGCGCGGCCGGATGAACGACGTGAAGTCCTATGTGCCGCCGTTCCGGCTGGACGAGCCCATGGACGGCGGCGCGGTGGGCGAGGTGCTCGCCTCCCGGGCGCCGGGGTTCACGGCCGGCGACCATGTGCTGCACGGCCTCGGCTGGCGCGAGTACGCCACCCTGCCCGCCCGGCACGCCACCGCCGTCTCCGCCGAGGCCGCCCCGCTCACCGCCTATCTGGGTGTGCTCGGCATGCCCGGCCTGACCGCCTGGGCCGGGCTGCTGGAGGCCGCGGCCTTCCGGAGGGGCGATGCCGTCTTCGTCTCCGGCGCGGCCGGCGCGGTGGGCGGACTGGCCGGCCAGATCGCCCGGCTCAAGGGCGCCTCGCGGGTGGTGGGCAGCGCCGGATCGGATGACAAGGTCCGCCTGCTCACCGAGGAGTACGGCTTCAACGCCGCCTTCAACTACCGTTCCGGGCCGGTCCGCGAGCAGCTGCGCGCCGCCGCCCCGGACGGCATCGACGTCTACTTCGACAATGTCGGCGGCGACCATCTGGAAGCCGCCATCGGCGCCCTGCGCACCCACGGCCGGATCGCGGTGTGCGGGATGATCGCCCAGTACAACGCCACCGAACCGCCCGCCGCCCCGCGCAATCTGGCGCTGGTCATCGGCAAGCGGCTGCGCATCCAGGGCTTCCTGGTGAACGACCACAGGGAGCTGCGCCCGGCCTTCGTGGAGCAGGTCGGCGGCTGGCTGCGCAGCGGCGAACTCCGTTACCGGGAGACCGTGGTGAAGGGCATCGGCCATGCCGCGGACGCCTTCCTCGGCCTGCTGCGCGGCGACAACACCGGGAAGATGATCGTCACCCTGGACGACGGCCCGGAAGGCCCGGACGGCTCCGCGCACGGCTGAGAAGCCGGGCATTCCGGAACGCCGCCGCCGTTTCCCGCCCGATGCATTGACCGTGACGCGGCTCACCTCTACCGTCCCGTTCGAGTATCCGATCGGCATTCGATATATCGAACGAACCTCTCCTGACCCCACCGACCGAGAGGGGACGGTATGAGCCGCATACCCCACCACCCCCGCCACTCCACCGCGCCGCCCCCCGGCCGCACCGGCGGAGCGCCCCGGCCCACACGCCGCGGCCTGCTCGCCGGTGCGGCCGGCCTCGGCGCACTGACCGCGCTGGGCGGCGTCTCCGGCTGCGCCTCGCCCGCCGCGCTGGCCGCCGACGCCGACCGGGTCCGCTTCTGGAATCTCTTCAGCGGCGGCGACGGCCAGAACATGCGCCAACTTTTGAATCGTTTTCGTCGGGATCATCCGGACATTCCGGTTGACGACACCACCCTTGCCTGGGGAGACCCCTACTACACCAAGCTCGCCATGGCCGGCGCCGGCGGCCGGGCCCCGGAACTGGCCGTCATGCACCTGGGCCGGATCACCGGCTTCGCCCCGGGCCGGCTGCTGGACCCCATCGACACCGGACTGCTGGAGCAGCACGGCATCCGCCGCGAGGACTTCAACCCCCTGCTGTGGGACCGGGCCGTGGTCGACGGCAAGCTCTACGGGCTGCCGCTCGACATCCACCCCTCGGTCTGCTACTACAACCGCCCCGCCTGCCGGGACGCCGGACTCCTCGGCGACGACGGACGGCTGGCCGAGATCACCGGCGCCGAGGACTTCCTCGCCGCACTCGGCGCCGTGCGCGAGGTGATCGGCCAGTCGCCGCTGGGCTGGAACGCCCTGGCACCCGTCGAGTGCTGGTGGACCTTCCTCTCCCTCTACACCCAGACCGGCGGCACCATCCTCGCCGAGGACGCCGCCGCCATCACCCTGGACGACGACCGCGCCGCCGAGGTGCTGGCCTTCCTGGCCCGGCTGGTCGCCGAGGAGTACGCCGTCCCCGGCCAGGACCTGGTCGGCTACCTGGTCAACGGCGGCGGCTTCGTCTGGTTCGGCAACTGGCTGGTCATCAACTTCAACGACGCCGGGCTGGACTACGGCGCCCGCCCCTTCCCCACGCTGTTCGGCACCCCGGCCGGGCAGGCCGAGTCGCACTGCTTCGTCCTGCCCCACCAGCGCGGGCGCGGCGGCCGGGCCAACGAGGCCGCCCATCTGCTGATGGCCTGGCTGGTCTCCCACAGCCTGGCCTGGGCGGAGGCCAGCCACGTCCCCGCCTACCTGCCGGTGCTCTCCGACCCGGAGTACCTGGCGCTCCAGCCGCAGGCCGAATACCGGGCCGCCATGGACCGGGCGGTCTTCGACCCGCCGGCCTGGTTCAGCGGCACCAACTCCCGCATCCAGCAGGAGGTCGGCGTCCACATCTCGGCCGCCGCCATGGGCCAGGTCTCCCCGGCCGACGGGGTGCGCGGCATGCGCGACGCCCTGGGCCGGCTGCTGGCCACCCGCAACCCGTTCGGCGAGGGGAGCGCCGCATGAGCAGCACCGCCGCCACCCCGGCCTCCTCCCCGTCTCCCTCCCCCTCCCCGTCCTCCGCCCCGCCGTCCGGCCGCCCGGACTCCGCCGCCGGCCGGCGCCGGGCCGCGCCGGGCGGGTCCGCGGCCCGCCTGAAGCGGGCGCTGAACCGCCTGGACGGCACGTTCCAGCACGGCGCCTGGTTCCTCGTCCCCTTCCTCGCCCTGTACGCCCTCTTCCTGGTCTGGCCGCTGCTCTCCGGCATCTGGTACAGCCTGAACGAGACCAATCTGGCGGGCATCGACACCGAGTTCATCGGGCTGGACAACTACCGCGAGGCGTTCGACGACCCGGCGGTGTGGGACTCGCTGCGCAACACCCTGGTGTTCACCGCCCTGGTCACCCCGATGATCGTGATCACCGCCTTCGGGCTGGCTCTGCTCACCCACCACCTGAAGTACGGCACCTGGTTCTGGCGGCTGGCCTTCTTCGCGCCCTTCCTGCTGCCCTCGGCCGTGGTCTCCGACCTGTGGGAGTGGATGTACCAGCCGGACTTCGGCCTGTTCAACAACGCCCTCGGCACCCGGGTGCCCTGGCTGCTGGAAGGCGGCTGGGCGATGTTCTCGGTGGCGCTGACCACCCTGTGGTGGACGGTCGGCTTCGCCTACCTGCTCTACCTGGCCGCCCTGCACGCCATCCCGCCGCATCTGTACGAGGCGGCGGAACTGGACGGGGCCGGGCCGCTGAAGCGGTTGTGGCACATCACCGTGCCCATGGTGCGCTCCGTCACCGGGCTGATCGTGATCCTCACCCTGCTGGCCTCCCTCCAGGTCTTCGACCAGATCTTCCTGATGACCAACGGCGGGCCCAACAACGAGACCCGGCCGGTGGTGCAGTACATCGTCCAGCAGGGCTTCACCGGCTACCGGATCGGCTACGCCTCGGCCATCTCCTACATCGTCTTCGTCCTGATCGTCTCCGTCACGCTGCTGCGGCTGCTGGCGGTCCGCAAGCGTGAGGAGGATCTGCGATGACCACCGCGACCGCGACCGCGACCGCCGACGGGGCCGCCGCGTCCGCCACGTCCACCGCGTCCGCCCGGCCGCCGTGGCTGCGCCGCAACGCCGGCCAGCTCGCCCTGACCGCCGTCGCCCTGCCGCTGGCCCTGCTCTGGCTGGTGCCGTTCGGCTGGGCGCTCTCCACCTCGCTCAAGCCGGAGGGCGAGACCCAGGTCCTGCCGGTGCACTGGCTTCCCGAGGACTTCACCCTGGCCGCGTACCGCAGCGTGCTGGGCGAGGGCGACCTCTTCGTCTGGCTGCTGAACTCGGTGATCGTCTCGGCAGGGGTGACGGCGCTGTGCGTGGCGGTCTCGGCGACCGCCGCCTACGGCTTCGCCCGCACCCGATTCCGCTTCCGGCGCGCCCTGTTCGGGCTCACCCTGGCCGGGATCATGGTGCCGGGCACGGTGCTCACCGCTCCGCTGTTCGCCACCATGCGCTCGCTGGGGCTGGTGGACACCTACTGGGGCATCATCCTGCCGCAGGTGGTGGCGCCCGCCATGGTGTTCATCCTCTACACCTTCTTCCGCGGCATCCCGCGGGAGCTGGAGGAGGCCGCCGTGCTGGACGGGGCCGGACGCTGGCGGATCTTCCTCACCCTCGTGCTTCCGCTGTCCCGCCCGGTGCTGGCGGCGGTGTCGATCTTCGTCTTCATCGTCTCCTGGAACAACTTCATGTGGCCCTTCCTGGTCACCACCGACCCGGATCTGGCGACCCTGCCGGTCGGCCTGGCCACCGTGCAGTCCTCCTTCGGCGTGCGGTGGGCCCAGCTGATGGCCGGGGCGCTGCTGGCGGCGCTGCCGCTGCTGGTGGTGTTCGTCTTCTTCCAGCGGCAGATCGTGCGCGGCGTGGCACACACCGGCATCGCGGGCTCCTGAGCCGACGCCGGACGCCGGAGCCGGACGCCGTGCCGGGGCGGCGGGTGCTCCCCGTTGACCGGGGTGCACCCGCCGCCTACAGTCTCCCTGCGCCCATTGTTCGAAACGCCGACCGACGTACGAAATTTCGGACTCCCGTACATCCGCACACTTCCGAGGACCCCTATGAGCGCTCCGCCTTCCGCCGGCACCGCCCGTTTCGCCCTCGACCCCGACTTCGCCGTGGGGACGGCCGACCCGCGCCTGTTCGGCTCGTTCGTGGAACACCTCGGCCGCTGCGTCTACACCGGCATCTACGAGCCGGGCCACCCCAGCGCCGACGAACAGGGTCTGCGCACCGACGTGCTGGAGCTGATCCGGGAACTGGGCGTCACCGCCATCCGCTACCCGGGCGGCAACTTCGTCTCCGGCTACCGCTGGGAGGACGGCGTCGGCCCCAGGGACAAGCGCCCGCGCCGGCTCGACCCGGCCTGGCGCTCCACCGAGACCAACCAGTTCGGGCTGTCCGAGTTCATGGACTTCCTCCGCAAGGTCGGCGGCGAGCCCATGATGGCGGTCAACCTCGGCACCCGCGGCGTCGAGGACGCCATGCGGCTGCTGGAGTACGCCAACCACCCCGGCGGCACCGAACTGTCCGACCTGCGCGCCGCGCACGGCGACAAGGACCCGTTCGGCATCCGGCTGTGGTGCCTGGGCAACGAGATGGACGGCCCCTGGCAGATCGGCCACAAGAGCGCCGAGGAGTACGGCGCGCTCGCCACGGCCACCGCCCGCGCCATGCGCATGATCGACCCCACGCTGGAACTCGTCGCCTGCGGCAGCTCCGGACAGTCCATGCCGACCTTCGCCGCCTGGGAGTCCACCGTCCTCCAGCACGCCTACGAGGAGGTGGACTACATCTCCATGCACGCCTACTACGAGGAGCTGGACGGCGACCGCGACTCCTTCCTGGCCTCCGCCGTGGACACCGAGTCGTTCATCGAGAACGTGGTGGCCACCTGCGACCACGTGGGCGCCCGGCTGAAGTCGAAGAAGAAGATCAACATCTCCTTCGACGAGTGGAACGTCTGGTACATGAACAACCCCGAGTCCTCGGTGATGACCCCGCCCGAGGACTGGGCGGAGGCCCCGCGCCTGCTGGAGGACAACTACTCGGTGACCGACGCGGTGGTCTTCGGCTCGCTGCTGATCGCCCTGCTGCGCCACGCCGACCGGGTCAAGGTGGCCTGCCTGGCGCAGCTCGTGAACGTGATCGCGCCGATCCTCACCGAGCCGGGCGGCCCGGCCTGGCGGCAGACCACCTTCTTCCCCTTCGCCCAGGCATCCCGGTACGGGCGCGGCACGGTGCTCCAGGTGCGGCCGGAGAGCCCGGTGTACCAGACCGCGAAGTACGGCGAGGTGCCGCTGCTGCACGCCACCGCGGTGCGGGACGAGGACAGCGGCGCGGTCACGGTCTTCGCGGTGAACCGCAGCCGGACCGAGCCGCTGCCGCTGGAGGTCGCGCTGCGCGGGCTCGGGCAGGGCGAGGTCGTGGAGCACAGCGTGCTGGCGGACGCCGACCCGGACGCCCGCAACACCCTGGAGCAGCCGGAGCGGGTCCGGCCGCACACCGCCGCGCCGGGCACCACCTCCCTGACCGGCGGCGTGCTGCACACCACCCTGGAACCGCTCTCCTGGAACGTCATCCGGCTCCGCTAGGCGGTGCGGCGGGCGGGACGGCGTCTCAGGCGCCGGGTGCCGGAGCGGTGGCGGCGGCGATCAGCAGCTCCTTCACCTGGTTGGTGATGTCCCGGCGGTTGGCCACCAGGACCGGATCGGTGTAGCGGCCCTCCGCCGGGTCCGCGTTCTCCGGGGCGAACTCCAGCACCGGTGTGTGCAGGTGCCCGCCCGGAAGGCTGCCGCCCAGGCCCAGCCGGTCGCGCAGCAGGGTGGCCCGGTAGGCGACCTCGTTGGACAGATACGCGCCGCCGCCCCCGGCGCGGGCCGCCGCGCCGGGCTCGCCGCTGGGCCCGTCCGCCCGCATCACCGGCTCCTCCGCCTGCCCGGGGAGCTCCTGCACCGCCGTGTTGTCCACCACCGGGAAGCGGCCGCTCCCGGCCGCGGCCATCGCCTGGTACGGCAGCGAGGTCACCGTCCACTGCGGGGCCGTGGCCGGGTCGTCCACCGGGACGGCGCCCGCCGACTCCTCCCCGGCGTTGTCGGTGCCGCCGCCCCGCCAGGCGGCGTTGTACCGCTCCAGATGGAAGGCGCCCGGCTGCCCCTGGCTGATCGTCAGGAACAGCGCCACCTGCCGGGGGCCGGGCTCCAGATAGGGCCGCAGCGCCCGCTCCACGATCCCGGCGGCGAAGTCCGCCCAGCGCACCGGCAGCAGCACCGCCGCCACATGCGCGGTACGGCCGTCCGGCAGCCGCATCGCCGCCCCGTCCAGGGCGAGCGCCGCCGCGCCGGAGGGATTGCCGCGCCGGATGTCCCGCTCCAGCCGGAACGGATCGAAACCGGTGATCACCAGGCGGAGCCGCTCGTCCCCGGCGGGCAGGTGATTGCCCGTCATCCCGCGGGAGGCGTACTCCAGTTCGGTGATCAGGTGCGGGATGTCCGCATCGAACCCGGGCCGCCAGGCGCGCAGGGCGCGGCGCATGGCCAGCCGGGTCCAGTACAGCGGGCGGTCGTCGCCGTCCGTCTCGCGGAGCTTGCGCACGGCATTGCGCCACAGCACCAGTCCGTGCCGCCGGACGGTGCGCAGCGCCTCCTGCGGGGTGCCGGCATTGCCGAGCGCCTTCTCCAGGGACGGCACGGCATCCGCCAGCCCGCCGTGACGCAGGATACGCTGCGGCACGTTTTCCTCCAGCCGCTCTTCTTCCGCGACCGCCGACGCCGTGGGGAGCGCCGGGGACGGTCCGCTGTCTGACGGGACTGCCGAGGAGGGTGCGGTGGACACGGGTGCTCCGGTGGTGCGGGGACTGGGGTGCGCTCAGAGCTACCAGGCACACGCCGGAGGCGGAAGCGCCAACGCATTTCCGGAAGGTCTCGTTCCGGCGACATTCCCGCATGCTCCCGGACGCTCCCCGCATCCTCACGCAGAGAACTCAAGCGGCTGCTCGCTGTGACAAATCGGGTACTGTCGCCTCATTGCGGGTTTCGCGGCCGATGACATGGGCACGCGAATCGGTGCAACCCTACCGAAAAGGACAAAACCACTATGGGTATTCTCGCGTGGATTCTGCTGGGCCTGCTGGCCGGCCTGATCGCCAAGGCCCTGATGCCCGGGCGCCAGCCCGGCGGGATCATCGTCACCACCCTGCTCGGTATCGGCGGCGCCCTGCTCGGCGGCTGGCTGGGCAAGGTCATCTTCGGGGTGGAATCGGTCGACGGCTTCTTCGAACTGTCCACCTGGGTTGCCGCTGTCGTCGGAGCGGTGATCATCCTCTTCCTCTACCAGCTCTTCACCGGCCGTCGAGGCTCCCGCGCATAGCCGCCGCACACCGCTCCCCGGCACCCCCAGGAGACCGGCCACGCCCACCGGCGTGGCCGGTCTCCTGGCGTTGCCGTGCCCGGGCGGCCCCCGCCCGCTGCCGGGAGCGGGACATCGCGGGGAGCGCCGTGCGTGGCCGGATGCCGCCCGTCCTTCGCCGGTCCGCGGCGATTGCCGTGCGCACAGCGGGTTCCGTGAGGCTGCGGGTGCGCACCCCGGCCCTGCGCGGGGCCCGCGACGGTCGTGCGCCCGGGCGCCGCCCGGGGCGAAGTGACCTGCCGGGAAGGCCTTCTGGTCAATTACCGGAGATTGCCGCACAGGGACCATGCGGATCGGGTGCGACCCGATAGCGTCGGCGAGCGCGAACATCTGTCCCCCTCGGTAAGGCAGTTGGCGCTCCCCAAGGCCGTGCGCGAAAAGCCGGGCGCACCCGTCCCGGAGGAGTTCTGTGGTCCCCAAAACCGTGAAGGGCGCGGCAGCCGGAGGCATCGCCGTGGCCATCGTCTTCGTCGTGACCCTGTCGGCGGACGCCGCACCCTCGGACAAGCCGCAGATCCTGGCCGGCTTCACACAGAGCGGCGAGGCGAGTTACCGGGCCTGGGCGGACGCCGACGCCGACCGCGGCGCCTGGAGCGCGTACGAGTTCGACTGGAGCACCGACTACTGCAGCAAATCGGCTGACAACCCGCTCGGCTTCCCGTTCAAGAAGGCGTGCCAGCGGCACGACTTCGGCTATCGCAACTTCAAGGAACTCGGCACCTTCGAGGACCACAAGAAGCGGTTGGACGACGCCTTCCACGCCGATCTGAAGCGGATCTGCAACCGCTACGGCACCTTCCGCAGGTCCACCTGCCGCACCATCGCCTGGACGTACTACCGGGCCGTGAAAACCCTCGGCGACTGATCCGCGGCCCGTCCCTCCCCGGTCCGCGCACAGGACGATGCCGCGGCGGTGACGGCTTGCCTGCGGCGAGTCCCGGATTGTGACGCGGCTGAGACGGGCGGGTATGGCTCGATGTCGGTGCGGCTCGGTAGCGTGCGTGACGTCCGCATCTTTTTCGTATCGCCGTGGAGTTGGTCGTGAGTCGTCGTCTGGTGCGTAGGGGTCGGGTTCGCGTCGCCGTGGCGGGCGCGGTGAGCGCCGTGCTGCTGCTCGGCGGATGCTCCGGGGACGGGAACGGCGGGGACGACGAGATCGCCGCGGACAGCGACAACGGGCGGTCCGAGAGCCCGCAGCCGGATGAGACGGAGGAGCCCGCCGAGTCCCCCGCACCGGCGGAGGACACCGTCGAGCGCCCGGACATCCAGGTCGCGGACTTCCTGACGCTGGAGTTCGAGGAGGCCGAGACGGGTGATCCCGTGGCGGACGCGGTCCTGGCGGACACCCAGGGACAGATCGAGGCCACCTACGAAGTGCTCACCACGCACGATCAGGAGAACTCCAGCATCGGCTTCTACAACAAGGGGCAGGCACTCATCGGCGAGATGGACTTCATCGAGTCCGCCATCGATCAGAACGCCACATCGGGCGGTGTGATGCGTTTCTACCGCTGGGATGTCGAGCTGGCGGAGGGTGGAGCTTCCGCGACGGTCTCCTACTGCCGTGATTTCACGGAGGTCTACGACATGGACATCGACACCCGGGAGATCATCCAGGAGGCCGATCCCGACGCCCTGCCCACTCGCTACCTGACCAGGGTCGAGAAGAACGGATCGGGGGTTTGGCAGACAGTGGAGCTGCAACCGGAGCGGAAGTCGGAGCAATGCCGGTGACGGGTGCGCGAAGGGCACTTGCTGTCGCCGGCGCGCTCGTCCTGGCCTTCTCCCTGCCGTCGCACGCCTGGGCCGACCTGCGTGACGGAGGGGACAGCGACACGTCCGGGGATTCGGACGGGGACGGGGACATCGGCGCGGGGGCGCAGGTGCGGATCAGGTTCACGCCGGAGGCCACCAGTCCGGAGGGGGCCCTGACCAGCAGCGTGTGGAGACCGCCGGCCTGTTACTACGCGCCGCTGCGCACGCCGGAGGAGATGGAGGCGTACTGGGCGGACATGCTGGCGCAATTCCACACCCCGCCCTGGCCGCCGGAGGACGTGCAGTCGATCCGGGACTCGCATGAGCGGTTCCTGGAGGAATACCCGGACTACAACCTGGAACAGCAGGGGGACGGAGCGTTCTGGGGGGTGGTGCGCAATGACGACTACCCCCTGGAGGAGCAGCTGAAGTGCGAGTACCGCACCTTCTGGGTGGACTTCGAGGATCCGCCGCCGGTGGAGCCGTTCGTGGTGGACACCCAGGTGCTGGCGGAGCTGGCCTGGGAGCAGACCCGGGTGCCGGACACCGAACTGTCGCTCAACCCCGATGTGGGTGAGCAGAAGGTCAATCTGCCGATGTGGGTCTGGCTGGACGGAGCCCGGTTCGCCCCGGTGACGGTGCGGGCGGAGCTGCCGGACTACGGCATCTGGTCGGAGACCACCGCCACCCCGGTGAGCCTGCGGCTGGAGCCGGGTACCGAGGACGCCGTCCTCTACCCCTCGGACGGGGTCTGCGAGATCGGTTCGGACGGGCGGATCGGCGAGCCGTACACCGCCGGGCGGGCCGGTGAGGACCCGCCGTGCGGGGTGCGCTATCTGCGGGCCACCCACGACGGCGGCAGCTACCCCCTCCAGGCCACCCTCACCTGGGAGGTGACCTGGCAGGACTACACGGGCAACACCGGAGACCTGCC
This sequence comes from Streptomyces sp. YIM 98790, assembly GCF_011421595.1. Taxonomy (GTDB): domain Bacteria; phylum Actinomycetota; class Actinomycetes; order Streptomycetales; family Streptomycetaceae; genus Streptomyces. Next base: position 13,035 of record NZ_WTLH01000044.1, read on the forward strand.
CGACGGCAACGTGGACGACACCGTCGAGGTGACCGTCCAGGAGATTCAGACCATCGTCAGGTGACGGGCGGCTGCTGTCCCGGGCCCGGGCCCGGGCCCGGGCCCGCGACCGGGCCGGGGGCGGGAGCGGGGACGGGGAAGCGGGCCAGCGGTCCGGGCAGCCGGGCGCCCGGGGGAGACATGGCCCCGGCCGCACCGGCGTCCAGCCGGGCCAGCAGGTCCAGGGCCAGCCGCCCGCGGCGGACCCGTTCGCGGGCGGCGGCCAGTGCCGTCTCCCGCATGTGCCGCCCGTACGGGTAGATCCCCGGGGCCTTGCTCAGCCCGAACTTCAGATAGACCGGGGAGCCGCGGCGGACGAGGCCGGCCACCTCGTGCATCCGCACATAGCCGCCGAGGTCGTCCGGGGCCTCCAGGTAGAAGTCCAGCGGCACCCGGGTGACCCGCCGGATCTCGGTGAGGTGCTGGAGCGTCAGGTCCGAGGGGATGTTGACCGAGTCGGCGCCGAGCTGCTCGTGCACCGCGACCGAGGCCGGGTTCACCGGGCCGATCAGGGCGGACACCTTGAGGGTGGTGTCGGCCGGGAGGGTGCCTGCGGCCCGCAGCCGGTGCAGGGTCCACAGCACGCCCTCGTCCGCCACCAGCAGACAGCGCACCCCGAGCTCGGCGGCCCGCAGCGCGTCCTCGACGCATCCGGCCAGGGCGTCGTTGCCGCGCGCCCGCGGTCCCGCCCCGCCGGAGGAGGTACGCGTGGCCGCGCCGATGTCCCAGGTGCCGCGCGGGCCGGTGAACAGGCACAGTTCGACGCCCGCCGCGGCACACGCCTCGGCCATCTCGGTGATCTCGGTGTCGGTCAGCATCCACACCCCGCTGCCCTGGCTGATGCGGTGCACCGGCACCTCCAGCTCGGCCGCCTCCTTCAGCACCGCGGTCAGGATCTCGGGGTTCTCGGTGGACGGTATCTCGGTGCGCCAGCGGCCCCCGTCCGGGAAGGCGTGCGGGGAGGCGTCGGTCTCGTGGACGGCAGGGAGGGCGTGGCCGAGGGACGCCAGCGCGGCGTCTCCGGGACGGCGGGGTGAGGCGGCGGCGGACACGGTGCTCCTTGCTGGTGGTTGTCTCGCTGGTGGTTGTCTCGGACGGGCACGTTCGGCTGCTGCTGCGGCCCGCCGGGGCGGGCGAGCGGCGGCCGGGGCGGGCGGCTAGGGCTGGAGGAGGACTTTCCCGACCTCGGGATCGCCGCTTCCGACCAGTGTGACGGCGGTCTCGAAGCCGGTCAGCGGCAGACGGTGGGTGACCAGCGGGCCCGGGGCGAGCAGACCGGCCGCGAAGGCCCGCACCGCGTAGGACCAGGCGGCGGAGGGCGCGCCGAAGACGGTGGCCACGGAGAGCTGCCGCAGGGTCAGCAGACCCGGGTCCAGCCCGGTCGCCCCGGGCGCGGCGATGCCGGCCAGCACCACCCGGCCGCCGCGCCGCGCCAGCGCGCAGGCGTCGGCGGCGGAGGAGCGGGCGCCGGCGGTCTCCACCACCAGGTCGTAGCCGGCGGCCGGACCCGACCCGGCCGCCGCCTCACCGGGCACGGCGGTACGGGTGGCGCCCAGTTCGGCGGCCAGCCGCCGGGGGCGTTCGCGCGGGTCGACGGCCAGCAGTTCGGACGGCGAGGAGGCGGTCAGCAGCTGGACGGCCAGCAGGCCCAGCGTGCCGGCGCCCACCACGGCGATCCGGTCGCCGGGCACCGGTTTCCCGGTCAGCAGCGCGGCGGCCACCACGGCGGCCGGTTCCAGCAGGGCCGCGGAGGTCAGGTCGGCGTCGTCCGGCAGCGGGTGCAGCAGCCGGGCGGGCAGGATCAGGTGGTCGGCGAACGCGCCCGGCCGGGTGAAGCCGGTCTCCTGGTAGGGGGCGGAGCACAGGGTGGTCTCGCCGGAGCGGCAGCGGTCGCAGGACTGGCAGTTGCGGAAGCCCTCGCCCACGGTCTTGCGGCCGGTCAGCGCCGGGTCCACGCCGGGGCCGGTGGCCTCGACCGTGCCGGACCATTCGTGCCCCGGCACCACCGGGTAGCGCACGAAGCCCTCGGCCCGGGTGCCGTCCCAGATCTCCCGGTCGCTGGCGCAGATGCCGGCGGTGTGCACCGCCACCCGTACCTCGCCGGGGCCCGGTTCGGGCGGTTCGGGGCGGGTGAGCAGCCGGTGGCGGCCCGGGCGTTCGACCAGAACGGAGCGGGAGCCGGTGCGCGCTGCGCCGTGGTCTCCGGCGTGGTCTCCGGCGCGGTCTCCGGTGCGGTCTCCGGCAGGCGGGCCGGCGGCGCGTGCGCTCATCGGCGGGCGCGGCCGGAGCCGCCGTCGCGCTTGTGCCAGTCCTCGGCCCACAGGTCGAAGTGCGCCTGCTGCTGCGGGAACCCGGCCGCGGCGTCGGTGTCCAGCTCGACGCCCAGCCCGGGGCCGTCGGGCAGCGTGAACCAGCCGTCGACGACCTCCGGGGCGCCCTTGACCACCCGTTTGATCTCGGCGTCGGCGAAGTCGTTGAAGTGTTCCAGGATCGTGAAGTTGGGGGTGCAGCCGGCCAGGTGCAGGCTCGCGGCGGTGAGCACGGAGCCGCCGACGTTGTGCGGGGCCATCAGCACGTAGTGGGTCTCGGCGGTGGCGGCCAGCTTCCGCATCTCGCCGATGCCGCCGATGTGGCCGAGGTCCGGCTGGATGATGTCGGCCGCCTGCGACTCGAACAGCTCGCGGAACTCGATCCGGTCGTGGATGCGCTCCCCGGTGGCGATCGGCAGGCTGGTACGGGCGGCCACCTTGGCCAGCGCCTTGAGGTTCTCCGGCGGCACCGGCTCCTCCAGCCAGGCGGGCCGGAACCGCTCCAGCTCGCCGGCCAGCCGCACGGCGGTGGCGGGGGAGAAGCGGCCGTGCATCTCCAGCAGCAGCTCGCAGTCGTCACCGATGGCGTCCCGGACGGCCTCCACCAGGGAGAGGGAGCGCAGCGTCTCGGCGTGGCCGAGCTCGAAGCTGCCGGTGCCGAACGGGTCCAGCTTCAGGGCCCGGTAGCCGCGCTCCACCACGGTGCGGGCGGCGGCGTGGAAGGCTTCGGGGGTGCGCTCCACGGTGTACCAGCCGTTGGCGTAGGCCTTCACCCGGCGGCCGTTCTCCGAGGTGTCGGCCAGCCCGCCGAGCAGCTGCCAGACGGGGACCCCCAGCGCCTTGCCCTTGATGTCCCAGCAGGCCTGTTCCACGCAGGCGATGCCGGACATCACGATCTCCCCGGCGCGGCCGTAGTCGCCGTACTTCATGCGCCGCACCAGGTCCTCGACGGCGAACGGGTCGGAGCCGGCGATGTGGTTGGTCTCGGCTTCGCGCAGGTAGCCCAGCAGCGCGTCGGTACGGCCCAGCATCCGGGTCTCGCCGACCCCGGTCAGGCCCTCGTCGGTGTGCACCTGGACGTAGGTGAGGTTGCGCCATGGGGTGCCGACGACATGCGTGCTGATTCCGGTGATGCGCACGGGACCTGCCCGCCCCTTCGTGTTCGAGATCTCGTTTTTTGTTCGAAATTGTGACGAGGTGACCGTAGTGAGGGCCGGCCGGGGCTGTCAACGGCGACCGGCCCCGGCCGGACTCCCGCCCCGGGACCCGGACTCCGCCCCGGACCCGGCCCGGCCACCGGCCCCGGCCGGGCCTTCCGGCTCAGTCCGGGCTGGTGATGCGCTCGTGGGCGATGTCGGCGAGCACCCGCTGCCCGGCCACGCCCGGGTGGAACCAGTCCCAGCGGCTCAGCTCCGCCACCGTGAACGGGTACGCGAACACCGCGCCGTCGTCGTAGCGGCAGCGTTCGTCCTCGGAGCAGACGTCCTCCAGCACGGTGTTGAACTCCTGTACCCGCTCCCGCACCTCGTCGCGCCGGGCCGTGGCCGCCGCCTCGGCCTCGGCCTCCGACTGCCCGAGCATGGAGGGGCAGATCCCGAACCGCCAGATCTGCTGGGCCAGCGCGTTCTCCCGGCCCACCGTCCACAGCCGGTGCAGGTCCGGCACGCTCGCCACATAGATCTGGGCGGTGGGCAGGGCGGCGCGGATGATGCTCAGCGTCTCGGCGAAGTCCTTGCGGAAGTCGGCGACCGGGGTCATCGACTCCGTGTCCGGGGCGCAAGCGTCATTGGCCCCGATCAGCACGGTGAACAGCTCCGGCCGGTGCGCCACCGCCCGGCGGGCCTGCTCCGGCAGGTCGGCCATGCGGGCACCGGCCACCGCCTCGTTCCAGGTCTGCTCGGCGGGCAGCCGCTGGGCAAGGCTGTCCACGCCCGGCTCGGTTCCGGTCGCCCAGGACACCTCCGGGCAGTCGGAGAGGACCGAGCAGGCGTCGAAGCCGGTGGTGATGGAGTCGCCCAGGGCGGCCAGGCTCGCGGGGGAGACGTCCCAGGCGGGCGGCTCCCCGGCGGCGGACTTGTGCTCGCTCTCCTCGCCCAGCGTGGTGGAGGCGGCCTGGTCGGTGGTGTCCCCGGACGAGGTGCAGGCGGTGGCGGCGACGGCGGTGAGGCCGGTGACCGCCGCCAGTGCGGCGGCGGCGAGCCTGCCGCCGGCGGACCGGCGCGGACGCGGGGCGGCGGGTGCGGGCGGAGTGGCGGCGTTGGTGAGGCGGCTGCGGGTGACCGGCATTCAGCGTCGTCCTTCGGCTTGCGTCTCTGCTGCGCGTCCCGCAGCGGTAGCTTGGGCACGGGCCGGTGACGGTTCCGGCGACGGTACGGGCGGCACTGCCCGCGCCCCCGGCCCGGTGGTCCGCTCAGTGGACTATGAAGACAAGAGTAAGAGATTACCCGGCGTTACCGGCTGTCCATTTTGCCGAGATTGGACATCCATGGTGTTTACTGTTCGTGCCTGTGCGCCGGGGGTGAACAACCCGTTGCGGCGCGGGGCGCAGGCACGCGCGCACAGCCCAGCGGCGGGACGGAGCGGGAGGTCCGGATGACGACACGAGGTGTCCTGTACGTACACTCCGCGCCCCGCGCGCTGTGCCCGCATGTGGAGTGGGCGGTCTCCGGGGTCCTGGGCAGCCGGGTGGGCCTGGACTGGATCAGACAGCCCGCATCCCCGGGCACCTGGCGCGCCGAGCTCTCCTGGCAGGGCCCGGTCGGCACCGCATCCCGGCTGGCCTCGGCGCTGCGCGGCTGGGAACTGCTGCGCTTCGAGGTGACCTCCGAACCCTGCGCGGCGGCCGAGGGCGAGCGCTACAGCTGCACCCCGGGGCTCGGCATCTATCACGCGGTCACCGGCCTGCACGGCGACATCATGATCCCGGAGGACCGGCTGCGCGCCGCGGCCGAGCGGGCCGGCCGCGGCGAGAGCGACCTGGCCGCGGAGATCTCCCGGCTGCTGGGCAAACCGTGGGACGACGAGCTGGAGCCGTTCCGGTACGCCGGGGAGGGCGCCCCGGTCCGCTGGCTGCACCAGGTCGTCTGAGCGGTTCCTCCGGACGGCCCGCCCGGCTCAGGCGGACGGCGGACGTCCGTCCGGGCGAATTCGCCGGCTCAGGTTTCCCGCGCGGCGGTGGTGTCCAGCAGCCGGTGCACGGCCCGCTGGGCCCGCACCACGGCGGCGCTGTCGCCATGCAGCTGGATCGCGTGGTTCAGGCTCATCATCACCCCGAACAGCTCGAAGACCAGCTGCTCCGGATCGGTGCCGGCGGGCAGCTCGCCGCGCCGCACGGCCGTCCGCACATCGGCGGCCAGCCGCCGCCGCCACACCGCGAACTGCCGTTGCAGCAGCGCCCGCACCGGCCCGCCCCGGCCGTCGTACTCGAAGGTGGAGCTGACGAACAGGCAGCCGCCGGGGAAGACACCGCGCTCCAGGTAGGAGATCCAGGCGGCGCACAGTGCGCGCAGCCGCTCCAGTCCCGGGCGGGCGTCCGCCGCCGGGTTCCACACCTCGCTGTTGAAGATCACCGAGGCGCGCTCCAGGGTGGCGAGCTGGAGTGCCTCCTTGGAACCGAAGTGGCCCAGCAGCCCGGACTTGCTCAGGCCCAGGTCCTCGGCGAGCCGCCCGATGGTCAGCCCTTCCAGCCCTTCCAGGGAGGCGACGTCGACGCTGCGCCGGATGATCCTCTCCCGGGTGGAGCGGGCTTCGGCGGCCGATCTGCGCGGACTCATGACACCGAGTATAGAGTCCGACCGATCGGTCGCTATAGTCGCCCCATGACGTCTTCCGCAGCTCCCGGGCCTGCCGCCACCGTGCCGTCCGGCTCCCGCCGCTCCCGTATCACCGCGCTGGGCCACCACCAGCCGTCGCAGGTGCTCACCAACGACGACCTGGCCGGCATGGTCGAGACCAGCGACGAGTGGATACGCCGGCGCACCGGCATCGTCACCCGCCGCATCGCCCGCGAGGAGACGGTCACCGATCTGGCCGCCGCCGCGGCGGAGAAGGCCCTGGCCCAGTCCGGTACCGACCCGGCCGACATCGGCCAGGTGATCGTGGCCACCTGCTCGGCACAGGACCGCTCGCCCGCCATCGCCGCACAGGTCGCCGGGCGCACCGGGATCACCGGTGCCATCGCCTTCGACCTGAACAACGCCTGTGCCGGCTTCACCACCGCACTGGCCACCGCCGACCACACGCTGCGGGCCGGCGCCGCCCGGCACGCGCTGGTGATCGGCGCCGAGAAGATGTCCGATCTGACGGACTGGACGGACCGCTCCACATGCGTGCTGCTCGGTGACGGGGCGGGCGCGGCGGTGCTCAGCGCGGTGGACGAGCCGTCGTCCGGCGGTGGCGGGGGGATCGGTGTCGGGCCGGTGGTGTGGGGCACGGACCCGTCCCGGGGCAGCGCGGTGCGCCTCCAGGACGCCTGGCAGCCCCGGTTCGCCCAGGACGGCCAGACGGTGTTCCGCTGGGCCACCACGGTGCTGCCCGCGCTGCTGCGGGAGACCTGTGAGCGGGCCGGGATCACCCCGGCGGAGCTGGGCGGGGTCGTCACCCACCAGGCCAATCTGCGGATCATCGAGTTGCTGGTGGACAAGCTGGACTGCCCGCAGGCGGTGGTCGCCCGCGACGTGGCGGACAGCGGCAACACCTCGGCGGCGTCCATCCCCATCGCCATGTCGAAACTGGTGGAGCGCGGCGACCTGCCCTCCGGCGTCCCGGTGCTGCTGTTCGCCTTCGGCGGCGGCCTCTCCTGGGCCGGCCAGATCGTCACCGCCCCCTGAGTGCCCGAGTGCGGAGCACGCCCGGCTGCGGCCGGGCACGGCGAAGGGGCCGGACCCGGAGGTGCTCCGGGCCCGGCCCCTTCCTGCCGGCTCAGAGGGTGCGGAAGGCGAGGACCACGTTGTGGCCGCCGAAGCCGAAGGAGTTGTTGAGCGCCGCGATGGTGCCCGACGGCAGTGCCCGGGCCTCGCCGCGCACGATGTCCGCGTCCACTTCCGGGTCCAGCTCGTCCACGTTGACGGTGGGCGGGGCCAGCCGGTGGTGCACCGCCAGCACGGTCGCCACGGTCTCCACACCGCCCGCGCCGCCCAGCAGGTGCCCGGTCATCGACTTGGTGGCCGACACCGCGACATGGTCGAGTTCCTCGCCCAGCACCTTGCGCAGCGCCTTGATCTCCGCCACATCGCCCTGCGGCGTGGCGGTGGCGTGCGCGTTGACGTGCACCACCTGCGCGGGCTTGAGGTCGGTGGTGTCCAGCAGGTTCTGGACCGCCGCCGCCACACCCCGCCCGGTGGGCTCCGGCTGCGCGATGTGGTGGCTGTCCGCCGACAGCCCCTGGCCCAGCAGCTCGCAGTACACCCGTGCGCCGCGCCGGGCCGCGTGCTCGGCCGACTCCAGCACCACCACGCCGCAGCCCTCGCCCAGCACGAAGCCGTCCCGGGCCACGTCGTACGGCCGGGAGGCCCGCTCGGGCTCGTCGTTGTTCTTGGACATCGCCATCATGTTGGCGAAGGCCGCGATGGGCAGCGGGTGAATGGCCGCCTCGGTGCCGCCCGCGACCACCACGTCCGCCCGGCCGCTGCGGATCATCTCCGCCGCGTACCCCACGGCCTCCGCGCCCGAGGCACAGGCGCTGACCGGGGTGTGGGCCCCGGCCCGGGCGCCGATCTCCAGGCTGACGTTGGCGGCCGGGCTGTTCGGCATCAGCATCGGCACGGTGTGCGGCGAGACCCGCCGCGGACCCTTCTGGACCAGGTTGTCGTACTGCTCCAGCAGGGTCGTCACGCCGCCGATGCCCGAGGCGATGACCGCGCCCAGCCGGTCCGGGTCCATCACGCCGCCGTCCTCGCCCGCCGGGGCGGTGAAGCCGGCGTCCGCCCAGGCCTCCCTGGTGGCGAGCAGCGCGAACTGCGCCGAGCGGTCCAGCTTGCGGGCCACCGGCCGGGGGAGCACCTCACCGGGCTCCACCGCGATGGTGGCGGCGATTTTCACCGGCAGATCGGCCGCCCAGTCCTGGGTCAGCCGCCGGACGCCCGAGGTACCGGACACCAGGGCCTGCCAGGTCGTCGCGATGTCGCCACCCAGCGGTGTGGTTGCGCCGACACCGGTGACGACCACCGTTCGATTGGTCGCGTTCACGGCAATGCTCTTCCGCTAGTCGAGGTCGGGGGATGGCCACCGCGGCGGGTGGCGACACGCGCGTCGTGCTGCGCTGCTGCGGCCCGCCGCCGCGGGATGCGGCGGAGGTGCGGCCGGAGAGGGCCGGACGGGGCCGGGTGAGGAAGGGTCAGCCCTGGTGGTCCAGGATGTAGGAGACCGCGTCGCCCACGGTCTTCAGCTTCTTGACGTCGTCGTCCGGGATCTTGACCTCGAAGCGCTCCTCGGCGGCGACGACCACCTCGACCATGGACAGCGAGTCCACGTCCAGGTCGTCCGTGAAGGACTTCTCCTCGGTCACGTCCTCGGCGGGGATGCCGGCGATCTCGTTCACGATCTCGCCGAGGCCGGCGATGATCTCTTCCTTGGTGGACGCCATTGCGCCGCTCCTTCGTGTGATGCGGTCCGTTGCCGCTGTGCTGTCCTGCGGGTCCTGCTGAGGTGGTACCGGTGCGGACCGGTGGCACCGGACCGCGGGTGTTCGTGCCTAAGGGAGGGTAACGACCGTGGCCGCGTAGACCAGACCCGCCCCGAAACCGATGACGAGAGCTGTGTCACCGCTCTTGGCCTGCCCGGTCGCCAGCATCCGCTCCATGGCGAGCGGAATGGAGGCGGCCGAGGTGTTGCCGGTGGTCTCGATGTCGCGGGCGACCGCCACATGGTCCGGCAGCTTCAGGGTCTTCGCCAGCGAATCGATGATCCGCATGTTGGCCTGGTGCGGGATGAAGACGTCGAGCTCGGCGGCGGTGATGCCGGCCGCGTCCAGCGCCTGCTGGGCGACCTTGGCCATCTCGAAGACCGCCCAGCGGAAGACCGTCTGGCCCTCCTGGCGCAGGGCCGGGAACTTCTCCACCGGGCCCTGCCGGTACGCGTCCCAGGGTACGGTCTGGCCGATGGTGTCGAACTTGTCGCCCTCCGAGCCCCACACCGTGGGGCCGATGCCGGGCTCCTCGGACGGGCCGACCACGGCCGCGCCGGCCCCGTCGCCGAACAGGAAGGCGGTCGTCCGGTCCTGCAGGTCTGTCATGTCGGACAGCCGCTCCACACCGAGGACCAGCACATACTCCGCGCTGCCCTCGACGATCATGCCCTTGGCCAGGGTCAGGCCGTAGCCGAAGCCGGCGCAGGCGGCGGAGATGTCGAAGGCGGCCGGCCGGCCCGCGCCGAGCCGGTGCGCGATCTCGGCGGCCACGCCGGGAGTCTGCCGGAAGTGCGAGACGGTCGAGACCACCACCGCGCCGATCCGCTCCGCCTCGATACCGGCGTCGGCCAGCGCCTTGCCGGCCGCGGCCAGGGACATCTCGGTGACCGTCTCGTCCTCACCGGCCCAGTGCCGGGTGACGATGCCGGACCGGGAGCGGATCCACTCGTCCGAGGAGTCGATGTGCCTGAGGATCTCCTCGTTGGGCACCACCCGGGTGGGACGGTAGCCGCCGACGCCCAGGACGCGGGCGTAGGGAGCGCCCTTGCCGCCCTTGATCTTGCCGGACATGTCAGTGTCGCTCCTCTTCCGTCGTCGGCTCAGGCCCCGGCCGGGCCGCCGGCCCCGGCATCCGCCGCGGCGGCGTCCCGGCCGTACCCGGCCAGGAGTTCACGGGCCGCGTCCAGGTGCTCGGGGGTCTTGAGGGCCAGCGTCCTGACGCCCTTCATGCCTCGCTTGGCCAGCCCGGTCAGGGTCCCGCCCGGACAGACCTCGATCATGGCGGTGACGCCGAGGGACAGGAAGGTCTCCATGCACAGATCCCACCGGACCGGTCCGGCCACCTGGGCCACCAGCCGGCGCAGGATCTCCTTGCCCTCGTCGACCACGCGGCCGTCCGCGTTGGACACCCAGCGCACCCGGGGGTCGGCCGGCACCAGGGCCGAGGCCGCCGTCTCCATGGCCGCCACGGCCGGTGCCATGTGCGCGGTGTGGAAGGCGCCCGCGACCTGGAGCCGGCGCACCCGGGCGCCCTCGGGCGGATCGGCGTCCAGCGCGGCCAGCTGCTCGGCGGTGCCGGCCGCCACGGTCTGGCCGGCGCCGTTCCGGTTGGCCGCGGTCAGGCCCAGGCGTTCGAGGTGGGCCGGGACCCCCTCCGGGTCCTTGCCGCCCAGCACGGCCGCCATGCCGGTCTCGGTGACCGCCGCGGCCTCGGCCATGGCCAGCCCGCGCCGCCGGACCAGCCGCAGTGCCTCCTCGGGGGTGAGCACTCCGGCGATCGCGGCCGCGGCCAGTTCGCCCACGCTGTGCCCGGCGACCACGCCCGGCCGGCCGGCGGCACCGGGTGCCTCGGCGGCTCGGGCGGCCCCGGGAAGGCCGAACCCCTCGCCGAGCAGGGCCTCGGCGGAGAGCAGGGCGGAGGCGACCAGCAGCGGCTGGGCCACCGCGGTGTCCCGGATCTCGTCGGCGTCGGCCTGGGTGCCGAACCGCACCAGATCCAGGTCGATCGCCTCCGACCAGGCACGCAGCCGGTCGGCCGCGCCGGGGAGATCCAGCCAGGGGGTCAGAAAGCCAGGGGACTGGGCGCCCTGGCCGGGAGCGACGAGTACGAGCACACTCACACTCTCTCCTGTCCCCACCCGTCCGCGCCGGTGGGGACCGGGACGAAGAACCACCGACGGAATTGTCGACAGCCCACAAAGTCCCTCGTCGAGACTACGCGTGCGGCTCGGCGTCACCGAGTCGGCCCAGCATCAGCGCGATGCGCAGGGTGAAGGCGGAGCGGACATCCGACGGCGACCATCCGGTGACGTCCGTCACACGTCGCAGCCGGTACCGCACGGTGTTGGGATGGACGAACAGCATCCGTGCGGCGCCCTCCAGCGAGCTCGCCTGCTCCAGATACACACTGAGCGTCTCCAGCAGTGCCGACCCGGCATCCCGCAGCGGTCTGTAGATCTCCTCCACCAACAGCTCGCGCGCCACCGGGTCGCCCGCCATGGCCCGCTCCGGCAGCAGATCGTCCGCCAGCACCGGGCGGGGCGCGTCCGGCCAGGCGGCACAGGCCCGCAGCCCGGCCGCGGCGGCCTGCGCGGAACGGGTGGCCGTCAGCAGGTCCGGCACCACCGGCCCGGCCACCACCGGCCCCTCGGCGAACGGCCCGATCAGCGACTTGGCGGCGCGCAGCGGCTCGTCGCTGCCCCCGGCGATCACCACCAGCCGCTTGCCCAGCACGCCGGTGAGCACCTGGAGTTTGGCGTAGCGTGCGGCGCGCCGGATGGCCTCCACGGTGAGCTCGCTGTCCCCGTTGGGCGCGCTGCCCAGCACCACGATGACGTGCTCGGGGGACTTCCAGCCCAGGGCGGCGGCGCGGGAGACGTCGCCCTCGTCGGCCTCGCCGGAAACCACCGCGTTGACCACCAGTGACTCCAGCCGGGCGTCCCAGGCACCGCGTGCCTCGGCGGCCTGGGCGTACACCTGTGCGGTGGCGAAGGCGATCTCCCGGGCGTAGACGAGCAGGGCATTGCGCAGCGCGCCCCGCCCTTCGGGGGAGGCGATCTCGTCCACCGCCTGCTCCACCACCTCGATGGTGGTGCGCACCATCTCCACGGTCTGCCGCAGGGTGATGGCCCGGGTCAGCTCGCGCGGGGCGGTGCCGAACACGTCGGTGCTGATCGCCTGCGGCGCGTCCGGATGCCGGAACCACTCGGTGAAGGCCGCGATGCCGGCCTGCGCCACCAGCCCGATCCAGGAGCGGTTCTCCGGGGGCATGGCCCGGTACCACGGCAGGGTGGCGTCCATCCGGGCGATGGCGGCGGCGGCCAGTTTCCCGGAGGACTGCTCCAGCCGCCGCACCGTGGCGGCGTGGGCGGCGCGCTTCTCGTCGGCTGTTTCGTCGGCATGGCTATCGGCTTCGGACACGACCCCAGCCTGCCTCATGCGGGGACCGTGCATGCCCCCGGGGCGGGAACCCGTGCCGGGAGCGCCGGGCGGCCGGGCGCCGCGCGGCCGGACTACCGTGGCGGCATGCTGATCATCCAGCGGGCGGCGGAGCGCTACAACGGCGGGGACGCGGCGGCCGGCATCGACACCTGGCACGCCTTCGCCTTCGCCGGCTTCTACGACCCGGACAATCTGCGCTTCGGCCCGCTGACCGCCTGCAACGAGGAGATCCTGGCGCCCGGGGCCGGGTTCGCCGAGCACCCGCACTCGGACATGGAGATCGTCAGCTGGGTCCTGGAGGGCGAGCTCGCCCACGAGGACTCGGCGGGCCGCACGGAGCTGGTGCGGGCCGGGGACCTCCAGCGGCTGAGCGCCGGCCGCGGAGTGCGGCATGTGGAGCGCAACGCCGGGCCGGGCACGCTGCGCTTTCTCCAGATGTGGCTGATCCCGGGCGAGGCCGGGGGCGAGCCCGGCTACGAGGTGGTGCGCCGGCCGCTGGGGCAGGACGGTGCCCCGGGCGCGGCGCGGTTTCCGGTGCCGGGGGCGGACGCCGTGCTGCACCTGTGGCGTGCGGCGGCGGGCGGCGGGCCGGGACCGGCGCTGCCGCGGGCGCCCCGGGTCTACCTGCATGTGGCGCGCGGTGCGGTGCTGCTGACCCGTCCGGAGCGGCCGGAGGGGGTGCGGCTGGCGGCCGGGGACGCGGCACGGATCGGTGAACCGGCCGATCCGTGCGAGGGCCGGCTGGAGCAGACTGAACCGGGCACCGAGCTGCTGGTCTGGGAGCTCCACGGCACGCCCGGCCCGCAGATGTAGAGAGCGCTTCCCGTCCCAGAGATTGACGCGCTCATGACGCATTGATACGTTTCAGTCACCAGTCGTTCTGCTGGGAGCGCTCCCTTTCAGATGGTCTGCACCAGATCATCCCGAGCCGGAAAGGGAAAACCGACATGTCACTTGAACCGCGTGAGCGACGCGGACATCGCGGATGGGTGCGCAGGCACTCCTGGGCGGCGGCGGCGCTGGCAAGCGTTTGCGCCCTGTTCTTCGGCCTGCTCACCGCCACCACCAGCCAGGCGCAGCCGAGCACCGGCACCTGGTACTACCTGGAGAACCGGAACTCCGGGAAGGTGCTGGACGTCTCCAACCGGAGCACGGACAACGGCGCCGGGCTCATCCAGTACAGCAACACCGGCGGTACGCACCAGCAGTTCCGCTTCGTCTCCTCCGGGGACGGCTACTACCGCATCCAGGCCCGGCACTCCGGCAAGGTGCTGGACGTGTACGAGTGGAACGCCGACAACGGCGCCCAGATCGTGCAGTGGGACGACCTGGGCGGCACCAACCAGCAGTTCCGCGCCGTGGAGACCGGCGACGGCTACTACCGCTTCATCAACCGCTTCAGCGGCAAGGCCCTGGACGTGTGGGAGTGGTCCACCGCGGACGGCGCCCGGATCTCCCAGTACGACGACACCGGCGGCACCAACCAGCAGTTCCGCCTGGTCCCGGTGAGCGGGGGCAACCCCCAGCCGCCGGGCGGCCTTGAGGGGTGGGCCACCCAGAACGGCGGCACCACCGGCGGCGCCGGCGGCTCCACCGTCACCGTGAGCAACGCCGACCAGCTCCGCAGCGCACTGTCCTCCTCCTCGGCCATGACCATCCAGGTCAGCGGCACCATCTCGTGGTCCGGCATGAACCGGGTGCAGTCCAACAAGACCATCATCGGCCTGGGGTCCAACGCCACGATCTCCGGCGGCGGTCTCAACATCAGCGGCGCCCGCAACGTCATCATCCGCAACATCACGTTCCGCAACTGGGATGACGACGCCATCAACATCCAGGAGTCGTCCACCAACATCTGGGTGGACCACAACACCTTCACCAACGGCTACGACGGCGCGGTCGACATCAAGCGCGAGTCCGACTACATCACCGTCTCCTGGAACCGCTTCTACAACCACGGCAAGACCATGCTGCTCGGGCACTCCGACAGCCACACCGCGGACGTCGGGAACCTGCGGGTGACCTACCACCACAACTGGTTCGACGGCACCGACACCCGCCACCCCCGGGTCCGCTTCGGCAACCCCGTGCACGTCTACAACAACTACTACTACAACAACGAATACGGCGTGGCCTCCACCATGAACGCCGGGGTGCTGGTCGAGGGCAACTACTTCGAGAACGTCGACGAGCCCACCCTCGTCGGCTACGGCTCCTCCGGCCCCGGCAGCCTGGTGCAGCGCAACAACTACTTCACCGGCTCCGGCAGCCCGCAGAGCTCCGGCAGCACCGCCTCCATCCCCTACTCCTACCGCCTGGACAGCGCCTCCAGCGTGAAGAGCATCGTGACCGCGGGCGCGGGAGCGGGCCGGATCTGATCCGCCCCGCCCGCGCCGGCCGCGGCCGGCTCCGGCCGGCCCCCTCCCCGGGCGAGGACGACGCCCGGGGAGGGCACGCGGCCGTCCTCAGCCGTGCGGCCCGGCGGTCCGCTCCGGCTCCCGCAGCTCGGCCAGCACCGCGTCCGTGAAGAACGGCCACACCTCCGCCGCCCACGGCCCGAACGCCCGGCCGGTCAGCACCACGCACGCCGCGCCCGCCTCCGGATCGACCCACAGGAACGTTCCGGACTGGCCGAAGTGCCCGAAGGTGCGCGGCGAGGAGGAGGCGCCCGTCCAGTGCGGGGACTTGCCGTCCCGGATCTCGAAGCCCAGGCCCCAGTCGTTCGGCTTCTGGTTGCCGAACCCGGGCAGCACCCCGCTCAGCCCCGGGAACACCACCGAGGCCGCCTCCCGCAGCGTCGCCGGGTCCAGCAGCCGCGGGGCCTGGAGTTCGGCCGCGAACCGCAGCAGATCGTCCACCGTGGAGACCGCGTCCTTGGCCGGCGAGCCGGCCAGTTCGGTGTCCGACATGCCCAGCGGCGCGAACACCGCCTGCCGCAGATATTCCGGGAACGGGATGCCGCTGGCCTTGGCCACATGGTCGCCCAGCACCTCGAAACCGGTGTTGGAGTAGATCCGCCGCTCCCCGGGCCGCGCCTGTTCCCGCGGCGTGTCGAAGGCCAGCCCCGAGGCGTGCGCCAGCAGATGGCGCACGGTCGAGCCGGCCGGCCCGGCCGGTTCGTCCAGCTCCACCGCGCCCTCCTCCACCGCCACCAGCACCGCGTAGGCGGCCAGCGGTTTGGTCACCGAGGCCAGCGGGATGCGCCGCCCGGTGGGCCCGTGCCGCCCGGCCACCGTGCCGTCCCTCAGCACCACGCCCACCGCGGTGTCCGGCACCTGCCACTCGTCGACCAGCGCCAGGCTCCGCAATTCGCGGCCCTCCCAGGCGCTCCTGCCGTGCTCGCTCCTGCCAGCCATGCCAGCCATGTCAGCCATGGTCCGAGCCTAGCCCGGGGAGGATTCCCACCCCCGGAAAGCTTGCTTGGAGCGGACTCCAACTTTGTACGGTGCAGACATGACCGTCACCGACACGGCGCCCAAGACCACCGATGCCGCCACCGACGCCGCCACTGCTGCCGCCGCCGCTGAGGCGGCGGCCCGGGACGGCGATGCCTGCGTCACCGCCCATGTCGCCCACCCCCGGCCGGACGGCGAGGACCACTACACCATCAGCGAGGTCGCCGCCCTGACCGGGCTGAGCGCGCACACCCTGCGCTGGTACGAGCGGATCGGCCTGATGCCGCACATCGACCGCTCGCACACCGGGCAGCGGCGGTTCCGCAACCAGGACCTGAACTGGCTGGAGTTCATCGGCAAGCTGCGGCTGACCGGCATGCCGGTGGCGGACATGGTGCGCTACGCCGAACTGGTACGGGAGGGCGACCACACCTACGAGGCCCGCCAGGACCTGCTGCGCACCACCCGGGAGGGAGTGCTGCGCCGGATCGGCGAGCTCCAGGACGCGCTGGCCGTGCTCGACTACAAGATCCGCTTCTACGGCAGCGCCACCGCCCCGCACCCGGTCGCCACCGCGGAGGGAGCCTGAGCCCGGCATTCTCCCGGCTCCCTCCCGGCGGCCGCCGCCCGGCCGTGTCCGCCGGCTCCGGCGGACGTGCGTCACCCGTGACCTGTGCGTGCCCCTTGATCGTCCTCGGGCGTTTGCCAACCGGAGAGCGCCGGACCGCCCGCTCCTGCGGACGGCGCCGTGGCATCAGGAGGGCACCAGCCATGCGACGACCCGTCCGGCACCGGATGGACGAGTTCCCGATCCTCGATCCGGACCCGACCCGGCCCTACGTCCCCGACACACCCGCCCTCTGGCACCTCGGCGGCTGTCTGCCCGGCTCGCCCCGCCCGCCCAGACGCTCCGGCTACCTGCTCGTTCCGCGAGGACTGGTCTTCCGCTGCGGACTGTGACCACGGAGCGCGGCCTGCCGCGGGGCCGCCGCCGGCCGCCGGACGTCACTGGCCGGCCCCGGTCCCGACGGCGGAGTCGACGGTCAGGGGCACCGGGAGGGCACCGGAAACCAGGAGGGCGGCGAACTCCTTCGCCGAGTCCTGGGTGAAGGGCTCGTCCACGCCACCCTGGATCTGCACCGTGCCCCCGCCGATCCGCTCCTGCACGGCCGGGGCGGACACCACCTCGCCGTCCATCACGATGGCCACCTGGTTCTGCGGCACGGGCTGCAGGCCCAGCCGCTCGGTCAGGTCGCCGAACTGATCCGCCCCGGTCTCGGTCAGCTCGATCCGGATCACCCAGGCACCGAGCTGCGGCTCCAGCACCGCCTCGGCCGCGGCGACCTCGGCCCCGCTCATGGCCGCGGGCCCGAGCAGGTACTTCAGCGGCGGATCGCCCGCGGCGAGGCCCGGTCCGCAGGCCACCGCCGGCTGCTCCGGGTCGTGGCCCCGGGCGGCCTCCCCGGCCGCCTCCGGGTCGGTGCAGTCGAGGGCGCCGAACTCCGAGCGCAGCGGCAGGCTGTCGTCGTCCGGGACTCCGTCCGTTCCCGGCGGGGACTGGGCCTGCACCGGACGGAAATACAGGGCGCCGGGGCGGGCCAGCTCCCGGAAGCTGCGCTCGCCCGCGGCCGGCCCGGTCAGCACCACGGCGCCGCCGTCGGTCTCCACCGTCACCTCGCCCAGGTCCAGCGCCTCCGCCCGCTGCCGCACCTGGCCGGCCACCCGGCCGAGCTGCTCCTCGTCCAGCGGGGACACCGGGGTGTAGCGGACGGTGACCGTGTCCTCCTCCGGGGACTGCTCGCCGTCGGCCCCGCCGGAGCCCGGGCCGGAGCCCGAGCCGGAGTCCGAGGAGGAGTCGCAGGCGGTCAGCGCGGCGGCGGCCGGCAGGGTGAGGCACAGGGCGGTGAGCACGGGCACGGCACGGCGCGGAAGTCGAGTCAGACGCATGGTCCTCAGTCTCCCCACCGCCCGCCGCCCGTGCGGGTGTTTCCGCCATCCCGCCCTCACAGGACGGCGACGGCGTATCCGGCGAACGCCGCGGTCAGCAGCGCCGCCGCGGTGCGGTGCACGGCCGTGGCCGCGGTCCAGGGCGTCTCGAAACGGCGGGCGGCCCTGCCGATCAGGGCCAGCAGCAGGGCGAACAGCGGCAGCCAGGCCAGCCGGCCGGCCACCCAGCCCGGCGAGCCGGGCGCCTCGGTCAGGCCCGGAACGGGGCCGAGGGGCGCGCTGGTGACCGCCACCGCCAGCATCGCCGTCTGGTGCCAGCACAGGATGGTCATGGCGGAGAGGTTGACCACCACCACCGGTGCCCACAGCCCGGGCCGGCGGCGCAGCAGGCCGGACAGCCGGTCGCGCAGCAGCACCGCCGCTCCCGACTGGACCGCGGCCAGGGCGAGCACCAGCAGCGACGGCGGGTGCGAGTTGGTGCGTGCCGCGCCCGGCACCCCCACCATGGAGGCCGGGTAGCCGAAGGCCAGCAGCAGCACGGCGAACAGTGCCGTACCGCCCGCCAGCAGCAGCCGGGCGGAGGGACGGCGCAGCCGGCCGGTGCCCCAGGCCACGCCGAGCTGGTAGGCGAACAGCCAGCCGGGCAGCAGGTTCAGCAGGCCCAGCCAGTCCGGGACCGCCGCCGCGGCCGGGCCGTAGCGCAGGAAGTCCACGGCGGCGACCCACAGCAGCAGCGGTGCGGCCGAGCCGAGGCCGCCCAGGCGTTCCGCGGCGCGCACGCAGAGCGGGGTGAGCGCGGTGATCACGGCGTAGACGCCGACGAACCACAGCGGCTGGACGACCAGGACGACGGCGGTGCGCAGGGTGGCGTCCGGGACCCCGGCGGCACCGAGCGCGGCCAGCAGCCCGGCCCAGACCGTGGCCACGCCGGCCACCGGACGGCCCAGCCGGGCCAGCCGCCCGCGCAGCCACTGCCCGGTGGGCATGGAGCGGGCGGCGGCGCGCCGCAGCGAGCGGACCGAGGCATGGCCGCCGACCAGGAAGAAGATGCCCAGCATCTGGAACACCCAGCTTGCCGGGGCGAGCTGCGGCAGCGCGGTGAGCGGGCTGGCGTTGTGCAGCGCGGCGTCCCCGGGGCCGAGGGTGAAGCCGCCGACCAGCCAGTGGCCGGCCGGGACGGCGAGCAGCGCCAGCGCCCGCAGCCCGTCGACCGCCCGGTCGCGCCCCTGCGGGGTCGCCGCGTCGACGCGCCGCGCGAATCCCGCGAACCGCGCGAACGGGCCGCGTCCGGAGCCGATGGGGCCGGAGCCGATGGGGCCGGCGGGCCGGGTGCGGGTTCCGGGTTCAGCCGCGGCGCGCATCGTGGCACTCCTCGGATGCGGGCGCGCAGGTCACGGCGGTGTGGTCGCCGAGCGCGATGGCGGAGAAGTTGCGCAGTGCGTCGGTGCCGGGCTCCAGATAGCCGGCGTGGCCGCGGACGGTCTCGGCGGTCACCACCCGGGCCCCGTACCCCGGGTCGGCCGGGTCGGTGCCGTGGCCCAGGCCCAGCACCCGCACATGGGGCACCAGCCGCACCCAGTCCCCGGGGGCGCGGGCCGCCCACACCCGGGCCGGGGTGCCCAGTGCCCCGGCGTCGGCGGCGCGGGTCCCGGGCGCGGCGAGGAAGACCAGGTCCCCGGCCTCGGCGGGGGACAGGCCGTCGGCGGCCAGCCCGCAGACGACGGCCCCGTAGCTGTGGCAGAACACCGCCGCCGGTGCGGCGCCGGTCACCGTGGCCAGACCGGCCAGGAAGCGGGCCAGCCGCGGCGCACCCGCCTCGGCCAGCCGTCCGGTGGCGGCGTCCGCGCCCGCCTCGCCGGGCGTGGTGTAGCCGACCCAGGCGATGACCGCCGCCGGTACCGCGGGGTTGTCCCGGGCCATGCGCCGGTGCAGGTTGCGGGCCATGCCGCTGGGGGTGGCGTGCCGGGCCAGGTCGTTGCCGGCGCCGGGCACGATCACCGCGATGCGCTGGGCCGCGGCGAGATCGCCGTACACCTCGGCGAAGGTGCCCCGGCCGCGCGGGTCGAAGGCGAGGAGCTGCTGCCCCGGTGCCGGAGGCTCGCCGAAGTGCTCCTGCCAGGCGCGGGCGTTGGCGGCATACCGCAGCCGCGGCGGTGCCCCGTCCAGGTTGCCCACCACCCGGGGATACCGCTCGGCCAGCCGGTCCTGCTCGGCAGGTGCGAGGGCGGCGAAGAAGGCGGCGGCCGTGTCCGGTGCGGCGGCCGAGGGGTGGGGCGGCGCGGCCGGGTCGGCCAGCCAGGCCGCCGTGCCCGGCGGCGGCCCGGTCACCAGCGGTGTCGCGGACACCGACCAGCTTCCGGTGCCCAGGACGGCGAGCAGGGTGGCGGCGGCGATGCCGCGGCGGGAGCGGCGGCCCCGTGCCCGGAGACGGCGGCGGCTGGGTGGCATGGCGGTGGTCCTCCCTCGGTCCGGCGGATCGAACGGAGGGAGACTGCGGGCGCGGCGGGAGGCCGGGCGTCACCCCACGGAGCCAAACCGGGGGCAGTACCCCGGTAGGGGGTGGCCGACGGAGACGCGGGCCGGGTCCGGCCCCGGGGTCCGGTTTCCGGGCGGGTTTCCCGGCGGCTTCCGGGGCCGGTTCCGGGGCCGGTTCAGGACTGGCCGGGGGTGATCAGCCCGGATTCGTAGGCGAGGATCACCGCCTGGGCCCGGTCCCGCAGGCCGAGCTTGGCCAGGATGCGGCTGACATGCGTCTTCACCGTCTGTTCTGCGAGCACCAGGGCCTTGGCGATCTCGGCGTTGGACAGGCCGCGGGCGATCAGCTCCAGCACCTCGGACTCGCGGGCGGTGAGGGCTTTCAGCCGCAGCGCCGGGGCGGCCCCGCCGCGCGGCGGGGCGGGCCGCTGCCGGGCGAAGTCCGCGATCAGCCGGCGGGTGACCGAGGGGGCGAGCAGCGCGTCCCCGGACGCCACCACCCGCACCGCCGCGATCAGGTCGGACGGCGGCGCGTCCTTGAGCAGGAAGCCGCTGGCCCCGGCGCGCAGCGCCTCGTAGACGTAGTCGTCCACGTCGAAGGTGGTCAGCATCAGCACCCGGGGGCGGTGGGTGACGCCGGGCGGCGGGGCCAGGATGCGGCGGGCCGCCTCCAGACCGTCCAGCACCGGCATCCGCACGTCCATCAGCACCACGTCCGGGTGGCGGGAACGGGCCAGGGCCACGCCCTCCTCACCGTTGGCCGCCTCGCCGACCACGTCGATGTCGCTCTGCGCGGCGAGCAGCGCGGCGAAGCCGGCCCGCACCATGCTCTGGTCGTCGACGATCAGCACCCGGATCACGGCAGCAGCGGTCACAGCGGCAGCGTAGCGGTGATCCGGAAGCCGCCGTCCGGGAGCGGTCCGGTCTCCAGGGTGCCGCCCACCAGCCGGACCCGCTCCCGCATGCCGACCAGTCCGTGGCCGGTGCCGGACGCGCCCGACTCCACGGCCGGACGGTCCGCGGCCGGGCCGGGGGAGGGGCCGTTCTCGACGGTGACGTGCAGCGTCCCGCCCTCGGCGGCCAGAGTCACGGTGGCGGGCGCGCCGGGCGCGTGACGCACCACGTTGGCCAGCGCCTCCTGCACGATCCGGTACGCGCTCAGGCCGACGGCCCGCGGAACCTCCCCGGCCCCGGGGCCGAGCCGCAGCTCGGTGGGGATGCCGGCGCGGCGGGTGGCCTGCACCAGGCCGGGCAGCTCGTCCAGGCCGGGCTGCGGTGCTCGTTCGCCGCCGTTCCCCTCGCTGCGCAGCACGCCGAGCAGCCGCCGCATCTCGCCCAGTGACTGGCGGGCGTTGGCGGCGATGGCGGCGAACTCCTCGCGCGCCCCGGGCGGCAGCCCGGCCAGGCGGTAGGGGGCGCTGTCCGCCTGCACGGTGATCACCGACATGTGGTGGGCGACCACGTCGTGCAGCTCGCGGGCGATCCGGGCGCGCTCCTCCAGCAGGGTGCGCCGGGAGCGTTCGGCCTNGGCGCGCTCCTCCAGCAGGGTGCGCCGGGAGCGTTCGGCCTCGCTGATGGTTTCCTGCTCGGCCAGCCGCCGCCGGGTGACGACCAGTGCCCGCAGCGAACCGCCGAGGGTGAGCACGACGCCGGTGAGCACGGTGAGCACCACCACCGAGCCGGAGCTGCGGTCCGGGGCGGCCAGGCCGAGGACCAGGGAGGCGGCGGCGGTGGCGGAGAAGACGGTGATCAGGGTGCGCCGGTCCTGGGTGAGGGAGAGCGCGACGCAGAGCAGCAGGTAGCCCACCACGGTCATCGGCGGCCAGGGCCAGGGCAGGGTGCGGTCGTCGGTGGCCAGCAGGGCGAGGGCGGCCGCCACGTCGCCGGTGAAGACGACGTACCAGGCCTCGCGGGGGCGGGCCGCGGCGAACAGCAGCGGTCCGGCCTGGAGGATGCCGAAGAGGCCGGCCAGGCCGCCGTCGAGCCGCCCCGGGGCGTCCAGCACGATGACCGTCACCGGCAGCAGGGCGGCGGTGGCGGCGAAGGCCAGGGCATGCGGCAGCAGCCGCGGCCACGGCCACGTCGCGCGCCGCGCCGCGAGCGCCGCCCGCGGCGTCCGG
>NZ_WTLH01000045.1:0-3569 GCF_011421595.1 Streptomyces sp. YIM 98790
CCCCGCCCGCAGCCGCCGCTGCGCCCCCGGCCTCCACGCCCCCCACCGGCGCGGCGGCGCCGGCAACCCGCCCCGGCCCGGACGGCCTGGACTGGGAGGCCGGCGATCTGGACCGGGACCTGGCGCGGCACGAGCTGTTCGCCGCGCTGACCTTCGACCCGCCGGTCCCCGAGGACCTGCCGGCGGACCTCGCGCAGCGGGCCGGATGGCCGCTGCCCGAACAGGTACAGGCCGTGGTGCTCCCCGAGCCCCGCGAGATCCACCTCCCCGAGGACGTCTTCGGTGAGGTCCTGCACGGCCGCACCCGGGACCAGCAGGTGCTGCTGATCCCGGACCCGGGGCCGGACATCCGCCCGGCGCTGCTGACCGCGCTGCGCGGTCATCCCGCCGCGGTCGGGCACGCCGTGCTGCTGCGCGAGGCAGCGTCCTCGGTGCGCTGGGCGCGCCGGCTGCTGGATCTGGCACCGGCGCAGACCGGCCCGGACGCACCGGTGTTCTTCGTCGACGACCATCTGTCGACGCTGCTGCTGCTCCAGGACGAGACCCTGCTCCGGGCGCTCGGCACCCGCTGGCTGCGTCCGCTCTCCGGGCTGACGCCCCGGCAGAGCGAGCGGCTGGAGGTCACCCTGCTGGCCTGGCTGGAGGGCGGCGGCGCACCCGAGGCGGCCAAGGCGCTGAAGGTGCATCCGCAGACGGTGCACTACCGGCTGCGGCAGCTGGAGAAGCTCTTCGGGTGCGCACTGCGTGATCCGCGTTCCCGGCTGGAGCTGGAGATGACCCTGCACAGCCGCCGGCTGATGGCGCAGATGCGCAATCTGCGCTGCCGGACCGGCCGCCGTGCGCGGTCCGTCACCGGCAATCTCCGCCAGCTCGGCATCGGGCGCGAGGCACGCGTCAACGGCCGTTAGCGCTTCTTGCCGCGTCGCACGGTCCGCCGGGGGCTTCCCCGCTGACCGGACGGACGGGACGGGCGCCGGCGGGATCATCTCCCGCCGGCGCCCGTCGTCGTTCCGGCCGGTCAGCCGGCTCCCCCGGTCATCGGGGCTGGGCCGCGCACTGCCGGCCGGTGTTGATGCAGTCCACCACCTCCCGCATGAGGTCCTCCGTCATGACGTTGATGAAGTCGCTGTGGTCGGTGACCGGTTTGTGGAGCTGCTCCGGGAAGCCGTCCACGGCGTAGGGGATGCCGTCCGGGACGTCGTACTCGAAGACGTGGACGAGCTGCGGGATGGCCACGAAGCCGTCCGGGCAGGAGCCGTCCTCCCGGGCGAAGGCGACGTGGTCGCGGTGGTTGGCGCTGTCCGCGTTCTGCCCGTCCCAGCAGCTCTGGAAGTCGAAGATGCGCAGCACATTGCTGCCGTCGGGACACAGCGGGTACATGTCGGTCAGCACCACCCGGTCCTCGAATCCGGTGCAGCTCCAGCCGGCGTTGGCGTTGGCCGTGCCGTTGGTGAACGCCTTGGCGTCACCGGTGATGATGCGCAGGAAGCGCGGCATGCCGACCACGTCGCCGACGGGGCTGCCCCGGAAGGTGAGGGAGACCGACTCGGGGCGCAGGATGGTGCCGACGTTGCCGTCCTGCCCGCCGCCGGGGAGCTGGGAGTCGAAGGCGTCCTGGCCGTCGAGGGCGCGCAGCACCGGCCAGTAGTGGGTGGACTGGTCGCCGTTGACGCAGGTGGTGTCGGCGGCGGCGAGACTCTCGTCGGTGGAGAACCCGTTGGTGGACAGGTTGCCCACGTAGTCGTGCAGATGGTGGGCGCCGTTGTCCACGCCGGGCGCGACGATCACGTTGTCCGAGTTGAAGTGGCCTTCCTCGTTCAGTCCGCAGTCCAGGCTGAAGCTGCCGGTGGAGGCGTTCTCCCCGGGCCGGGGTTCGACGACGTTCGGCTCCACGGTGGTGATGTCGACGAAGTCCTCCTCGGCGGGGCCGTTGCCGCCCTCGCCCCCGCCGTCACCCTCGCCCCCGCCGTCGCCCTCGCCCTCGCCGCCGGCCGCGTTCTCCTCGCCCCCGCCGCCGTCGCCGCCGTCGCCCTCACCGGGGTCGGCGGGGTCCACGGGGTCCACGGGGTCCACGGGCTCTTCCTCGACCGGCTCGAACTCGCAGGCCGCCAGGGCTTCCAGACCCTCCGGCCGGGCGCCCACCGAGGCGAGGGAGGTACTGATCCTGCTGATGGTGGAGGTGCGCTTGCGCTCCAGCCAGTTCAGCACGTCCCCGGTCCGGAACCGCCCCGAGCGCAGCGCCCAGTAGGCGACGGCCACCTGGGTGTCCAGCCGCGACAGCTGCCAGCCGACCCGCCTGCTGACCGAACGCGGCACGTTCTCCAGTTCATCACCGACCTCCGGGCAGACGATGGTCCCGGTCTCCGCCCCCGGCCGGTCGCCGCCGCGCGAGTGGCCGACGGCGTACTGGGTGGCGAAGACGGTGCCGGTGCCGACCATGACAAGTGCCGTGCCGAGGACGGCCATTCTCATCCGGGGCCGGGTATGGCGGCGGGACCGGCTGCGTGTCTGATGCCTCATGCTGTGGTGCTCCCTTGTCGTCGTGTCGAACGGGAGGCGAGCGGAGCCACGGCCCTGGCCGGATTGGACGGGACGTCGTCGAAGAGCTCTTCGTAGTCGACGAGTCCCGTGGCCTCCAGCACCGTGATGTGGTCCAGGACCACCGCGTTGGCCCGGGTGGCGAGATCACGGACCAGGGAGTTGGTGGTCTGGGCACGCACCTGGCCGATCAGGCCGAACACCTGGCCATGGGCCTTGCGCAGGATGTTGGCGAACTTGCGCTCGAAGTCGATGCCGACCTGGGCTCTCTCCAGGGTGGCCAGCGCCTGCTGCTGCTGCTTGTTGGGCTGGTTCGGCAGGACGATGCCGAGTTCCCGGCCGACCTCGATGGACATCTCGTCCAGCTCCGTGTGGCCCTCGATGAGGTGCTCGCCCGCGATCCGGACGGCGTCGGTGGTCGCCCGCTCAATGGCCTGGCGGCCGGCCGGCCCTTCCCAGAGTCCGGCACCGCGCACCTTCCGGACGAAGTCCCGGTCGATGGGGGTCAGCGGCCCGTACTGGGTGTTCCATACGCCCTCGCCGTCGTCGTTGATCACCACCCCGTTGGGGCCGGCCAGGGCGGCGTTCTCGAACAGCTTCACGGGCAGCAGCAGGGCCGCCATCGTGAAGGCGAGAGCGGCGATCACCAGGCCGGTGCCCATGGTGTGAGCAGACGCAAACGTTCCGGACAGTGCGGAACGCCGGGTTGCAAGGCGCACGAAAGCCCTCCATCCGCTGAGGTTGCAGGGCGTCCCCGGAACTCCCGGGCGCGCCCTCGTGGAGTGGCTCGGACGGTAGTGCGGGCTGCCGGGCGGGATACCGGAATCATCACCAGTCGATAAACGCTTGGCCGTCCGGTAGCGGTGGTGCTAAGGTCCGCGGCCCGCCAGGACACGGCGACGGCCCGGCGGGGCCGGCCCGGTTCCGGGCCGGCCCCGCCGGGCCGTCTTCCGCCGTTCCGCCGCGCTCAGGCCAGGCCGGCGCGGCGCAGGGCGTCCGCCATGGCGCTGTTGGCGGGCGGCGGGGGGCCG
>NZ_WTLH01000045.1:3673-35054 GCF_011421595.1 Streptomyces sp. YIM 98790
CTGCTCGCCGCGGCGGTCCCGCTGGCGCGGGGCGCCGCCGCGGCCGTCCCGGTCCCTGCCCTGCCGGCCGCCCCGGCCGCCGCCGCGTCCGCGCTGCTCGCCGGGACCGTTCTCGTCGTCCAGCCGCAGGGTGAGGGAGATCCGCTGCCGCGGCACGTCCACGCCCAGCACCTTCACCCGGACGATGTCCCCGGGCTTGACCACTTCCCGCGGGTCGGACACGAACTTCTTCGACATGGCCGACACATGGACCAGGCCGTCCTGGTGGACGCCGATGTCCACGAAGGCGCCGAAGGCCGCCACGTTGGAGACCACGCCCTCCAGGATCATGCCCTCGGCCAGATCCTTGATGGTCTCCACGCCCTCCTTGAACCGGGCGGTGCGGAAGGCCGGACGCGGGTCCCGCCCCGGCTTCTCCAGCTCCTTGAGGATGTCGGTGACGGTGGGCAGGCCGAAGGTGCCGTCGGCGAAGTCGGCCGGACGCAGACCGCGGAGCACGGAGGTGTTGCCGATCAGCCCCGTCACCCCGGTGCCGCTGCGCTCGGCCATCCGCCGCACCACCGGATAGGACTCGGGGTGCACGGCCGAGGCGTCCAGCGGGTCGTCCCCGCCGCGGATGCGCAGGAAGCCCGCGCACTGCTCGAACGCCTTCGGTCCCAGCCGCGGCACCTGCCGCAGCTGTGCCCGGCTGCGGAACGGGCCGTTGCCGTCCCGGTGCGCCACGATGTTCTCGGCGAGGGAGGAGCTGACCCCGGAGACCCGGGCCAGCAGCGGGGCGGAGGCGGTGTTGACGTCCACGCCCACCGCGTTGACGCAGTCCTCCACGACCGCGTCCAGCGAGCGGGACAGCTTCTGCTCGGAGACGTCGTGCTGGTACTGGCCCACGCCGATCGACTTGGGCTCGATCTTCACCAGCTCGGCCAGCGGGTCCTGCAGGCGGCGGGCGATGGAGACCGCGCCGCGCAGCGAGACGTCCAGCCCGGGCAGCTCCTGGGAGGCGAAGGCGGAGGCCGAGTAGACCGACGCGCCGGCCTCCGAGACAAGGGTCTTGACCAGGCCGCGGCCGGGCATCCGGGCCACCAGCTCACCGGCCAGCCGGTCGGTCTCCCGGGAGGCGGTGCCGTTGCCGATGGCGACCAGCTCCACGCCGTGCTCCTCGGCCAGCGCGGCCAGCCGGTCCAGGGACTGCTCCCAGCGGCGCTGCGGGGCGTGCGGGTAGATCGTGTCGGTGGCCACCACCTTGCCGGTGGCGTCCACCACCGCCACCTTCACGCCGGTGCGCAGGCCCGGGTCCAGGCCCATGGTGGTCCGGGTGCCGGCCGGTGCGGCCAGCAGCAGATCGCGCAGGTTGGCGGCGAAGACGGCGACCGCGTCGTCCTCGGCGGCGGAGCGCAGCCGGGAGCGCAGGTCGAGCTGGAGGTGGACCAGCATCCGGGTGCGCCAGGCCCAGCGCACGGTGTCGGCGAGCCAGGCGTCGGCGGCCCGGCCGCGCCGCTCGATGCCGAACCGGGCGGCGATGGCCCGCTCGTAGGGCGAGGGCGTGCCGTCCGGCTCCCCGGTGGCGTCCGCGCTCTCCGCGGCCGGGTCGAGGGTCAGCTCCAGCACGTTCTCCTTCTCGCCGCGCAGCAGGGCCAGCACCCGGTGCGAGGGCAGGTCGGTGAACGCCTCGGCGAAGTCGAAGTAGTCGGAGAACTTGGCGCCGCGCTCCTCCTCGCCCTCCCGCACCCGGGAGACCAGGCGGCCGTGCGTCCACATCCGTTCGCGCAGCTCGCCGAGGAGGTCGGCGTCCTCGGAGAACCGCTCGGCGAGGATGGCGCGGGCGCCGGCGAGCGCGGCACCGGCGTCGGCGACGCCCTTGTCCGGGTCGGCGAAGCCGGCGGCGGCGGTGTGCGGGTCGGTTCCGGGCTCGCCGAGCAGCAGATCGGCGAGCGGCTCCAGGCCGGCCTCGCGGGCGATCTGCGCCTTGGTGCGCCGCTTGGGCTTGAAGGGGAGGTAGATGTCCTCCAGCCGGGCCTTGGTGTCGGCGGCGAGGATCCTGGCCTCCAGTTCCTCGTCGAGCTTGCCCTGCTCGCGCACGGATTCGAGGACGGCGGTGCGGCGTTCCTCCAGCTCGCGGAGGTAGCGCAGCCGTTCTTCGAGGGTGCGCAGCTGGGCGTCGTCGAGCCCGCCGGTGGCCTCCTTGCGGTAGCGGGCGACGAACGGCACGGTGGCACCGTCGTCGAGCAGGGCGACGGCGGCGGCGACCTGCCCCTCGCGTACGCCGAGTTCCTCGGCGATCCGGCGGTCGACGGAACGGCTGGCAACGGTCTGGGTCACGGTGCTTCCGGGGCGGGCCCCTGTCTCCTCACTGTGCGGATCCGGCGCGCGGGACGGCGTTCGGCGCCGGGGGTGACTGCGCGGCACCCGGCCTGCATTCTGGCAGGCCCCGCCGACAGCCGTCCCGGCGCACACGCCGGTAGGGCCCGCGGGCCGTCCCCGCAGGGCGGACAATGGGGACATGGGGACTACGGAGCGGGAGGCGGACGCGGCGGCGGCCGGGGTGCCGCCGGCGGGCGGGATGCTGTGGGAGTGCACCGGCGAGCTGCGCATGGTGCTGTCGCTGCCCGCCGCACTGACCCTGCAGGTGGCGCACCCGGCGGTGGGCGCCGGGGTGGACGCGCATTCGGTGTTCCGCACCGATCCGTGGGGCCGGGCGGAGCGCTCGCTGCGCTCGGTCCAGCTGTGGGTGTACGGCGGGGAGCAGGCCGTGGCCGAGGGGCGGCGGGTGCGCCTGCTGCACCGGGAGATCGGCGGCACCGACGCCCGGGGCCGGCCGTACCACGCGTGGGAGCCGCGCCTGTACGGCTGGGTGCACGCCACCGGCTTCCCGGTGATGCGGCATGCCTGGCGGATCGCCGGGCAGCGGCCGTTCACCGCGGAGGAGGAGGCCCGGCTGTATGCCGAGTGGCGCGGGGTGGGCCGGCTGCTGGGTCTGCGGGAGCGGGACATCCCGGCCGATCCGGAGTCGTTCCGGCCGTACTGGCGGGCCATGCTGGAGGAGGTGGAGGCGACCGTCGTGGTGCGCGAGCTGCTCGACGTGCACCGGCGGGTACCGCCGCCGGACCGGGGGCCGTGGCCGGTGCGGGCGCTGCTGCGCGCCCTGTGGCCGGTGCTGTGGCCGCCGCTGGCGCGCGGCCACCGTTTCCTGGTCGTGGGGTTCATGCCGCCGGAGGCCCGGGAGGCCCTCGGTCTGCCCTGGTCGGCCCGGCAGGAGCGGCGGCTGCGCCGGTTGGGCCGGCTGCTGGCCGCGGTCGTGCCGCGGCTGCCGGAGCGGCTGCGCTACCTGCCGCTGGCGGCGCGTGCCCGGCGGGACCTGCGGGCCGGGCGTGCCCGGCGGCCGGATCAGCGGCGGGAGCCGGCCCGCTGATCCGCCGCGCTCCGCTCCGCGGCACCGGTGCGGTCCAGGTGCTCGCCCTCCACACCGGCCTCGGGCAGCACCCGGTCCAGCGTCCGGGGCAGCCACCAGGCGGACCGTCCGAGGAGCGCCAGCACCGCCGGGACGATGGTCATCCGGACCAGGAAGGCGTCGAACAGGACGGCCGCGGCCAGGCCGAAGCCGACCATCTTCACCATCACCTCGGAGGAGGACGCGAAGCTGGCGAAGACGGAGATCATGATGACGGCGGCCGCGGTGACCACCCGGGCGCTGTGGCGGAAGCCGGTCACGATCGCCTCCCGGGGCGCCTCGCCGTGCACGTACGCCTCGCGTATCCGCGTCACCAGGAACACCTCGTAGTCCATGGCCAGGCCGAACACCACGCCGATCAGGAAGATCGGCATCAGGCTCATCACCGGGCCGGTCTGCTCCACGCCGAACACCCCGGCCAGCCAGCCCCACTGGAAGACCGCCACCACCGTGCCGAAGGCGGCGAAGACGGAGAGCAGGAAGCCCAGCGCGGCCTTGAGCGGCACCAGCAGCGAGCGGAACACCACGGTCAGCAGCACGAAGGCCAGCCCCACCACCACGGCCAGATAGGGCAGCAGGGCGCTGTTCAGCTTCTGCGAGACGTCGACGGCCATGGCGGTCTGGCCGGTCACCAGGATGCGGGCGCCGGNCCAGCGCGGCCTTGAGCGGCACCAGCAGCGAGCGGAACACCACGGTCAGCAGCACGAAGGCCAGCCCCACCACCACGGCCAGATAGGGCAGCAGGGCGCTGTTCAGCTTCTGCGAGACGTCGACGGCCATGGCGGTCTGGCCGGTCACCAGGATGCGGGCGCCGGTCTGCTCCCCCAGGGCACCGGCCTCCGCGCGGAGGGTCTGCACCAGGTCCTCGGTGGCCCCGCTGCTGGGCCGGGAGCCGGGGATCACGGTGACCGTGGTGGTGTCACCGGCCTCGTCCGGCTGTCCCGGCCGCACCGCGGCCACGTTCTGCAGGCCGGAGACGGTGCGGGAGAACCGTTCGGCGACCTCGGTGGGCCCGCCGGTTCCCGGACCGGCTCCCGCGGTGTCCACCACGACCAGCAGGGGCCCGTTGAAGCCCGGACCGAAGGACTCGGAGATCAGGTCGTAGGCGCGCCGCTCGGTCGTGGACCGCGGCTGGGAGCCGGCGTCGGGCAGGCTGAGCTCCAGCCGGGCGGCCGGGACGGCGACGACGCCCAGCACGGCCACCGCGCCGGCCAGCACCGGCAGCCGGCGGCGGACCACCAGCCGGGCCCAGCGGGCGCCCGCGGTGGGGCGGCCGTCGCCGGCGCGCACCGCCCGGCCGTGCACATGGCGTCCGGCGAGGCCGAGCAGCGCCGGAATCAGGGTGACGGCGATCAGCACGGCCACCGC
The DNA here is from genome assembly GCF_011421595.1 of Streptomyces sp. YIM 98790. Lineage (GTDB taxonomy): Bacteria > Actinomycetota > Actinomycetes > Streptomycetales > Streptomycetaceae > Streptomyces. The sequence goes on from NZ_WTLH01000045.1 coordinate 8,487, forward strand.
CACGGCCCCGGCCGCGGCCAGGCCCATGGTGGTCAGGATGGGGATGCCCACCACGGAGAGCCCGACCATGGCGATGATCACGGTGAGACCGGCGAAGACCACGGCCGAGCCGGCGGTGCCCACGGCCAGCCCGGCGGCGTGTTCGCGTCCCCGGTCCCCGGCCNGTGGTCAGGATGGGGATGCCCACCACGGAGAGCCCGACCATGGCGATGATCACGGTGAGACCGGCGAAGACCACGGCCGAGCCGGCGGTGCCCACGGCCAGCCCGGCGGCGTGTTCGCGTCCCCGGTCCCCGGCCAGTTCCGCGCGGTAGCGGGTGACGATGAACAGCGCGTAGTCGATGCCGACCGCCAGGCCGAGCATCATGGCCAGGATCGGGGTGGTGCTGTTCAGCTCCAGCGGGCCGCTCAGCGCGCTGATCACCAGGACCGAGACGGCGACCCCGGTCAGCGCGGTGATCAGCGGGAGTCCGGCGGCGACCAGTGAGCCGAGTGCGATCACCAGCACCACCGCGGCCACCGCCACGCCGACCGCCTCGGACAGTCCGGTGGTGGGCAGTTCGGCCAGCGCGTCGCCGCCGATCTCCACGGTGAGCCCGGCCTCCCGGCCGGTCGCGGCGGCCTCGCGCAGCGCCGCGCGGTCGGCCTCCTCCAGCGCGGTGGCACCGACCCGGTAGGAGACCTGGGCGTAGGCGGTGGTGCCGTCCGGGCTGACGGCCCCGGCCCGGTAGGGGTCGGTGACCGAGGCGACCTCCTCGGCGCCGGCCCGCAGTTCCCCGGTGACCTGCCGGACGGTCCGCCGGACCTCCGGGGCGGTGACCGCGGTGCCCTCGGGGGCGCGGAAGACGACCCGGGCGGTGGCTCCTTCGAAGGACCGGCCGGGGTAGCGCTCGGAGAGCAGGTCGAAGGCCCGCTGCGCCTCGGTGCCGGGCACGGAGATCTCCTCCGAGGGCCTGGAGTCGCTGACGGTGCAGGCGGTGCCGGCCAGCCCGAGCAGGAGCGCCCATATCAGGACGAAACTCCAGCGACGGCGGAAGGACAGGCGTCCGGCGTGGTAGAGGAGGTTCGCCATGCTGCGCTGCTCCGATCGGCGGCGGGTGCACTCGGTCGTCACGGAGCGTCCGAGTACCCCGGCCGCTGCGGGCCAAGGGGGGCCGCCCGGGCCGCCGGTGCGGCGGGCCGGGTGCCGGAACCGGCGGTGTTCAGCGGCCGGCGCGCAGAGCGGGGAGGATCAGCGCATCGGCGAAGCGGGCCAGGAACTCGGCGTCGGCGTGGGTGCCCTCCACCAGCGGGCGGGTGAGCATGGCTCCGATGAAGGCGTGGGTCAGGAACTCGGTGGCCGGATTGCCCGGGGCGAGTTCGCCGCGCTCCACGGCCCGCCGCAGCACCCGGTGCAGCATGCCGGTCTCGGGCTCCAGCAGGGTCTCCCGCACGGCGCGCAGCAGGCCGGGGTCGCGCTGCCCGGCGTGCAGCAGGCCCTGGAGCAGTTCGGCGTTCTCCCGCGCCTCCGCGGAGACGCGGCGGATCATCTCGTGCAGGTCACCGGCGAGCGATCCGGTGTCGATGCCCTCCAGTGAGACCCGTTTGCCGTGCAGCAGGGCCGAGATGACGAGCTGCAGCTTGGTCTTCCACTGCCGGTAGAGGGTGGCCTTGCTGGACCGGGTACGGGCGGCGACGGCGTCCATGGTGAGCGCGTCGTAGCCGCGCTCGCGCAGCAGTTCCAGGACGGCCTCGTACAGCTCCTGCTCCCGCTCCGGGGAGAGCCTGCTCCGGGCGCCGGGCCGTACCGGAGCGCCGGCCGTGTGTTCCGTCATCCCGTTCCGCCCCTTCGTGACCTGCGCAAGCCCTCGCACACCATAGCCGCCGGCCGGGTGTCCGGCGGCGGGCCCGGTCTGCCGTCCGGCGACTACGACCGCCCCGGGACGCTGGCGGGCGCGTTCGGCCCCGGCGACCGGATCGTGCTCGTCTCCGGCAGCGAGCCGGGACGGCGGGTGCCGCAGCACCGCGCGGTCATCGACGCGGCCCGCCGGGCCGGAGCCGGGCTGCCGGCCTGCACCGGCGTGCTGGGCGGCCTCGGCCGCGGACTTCGCCCTGGCGGACGACCACCGGGGGACCGAGCGGCTGATCCTGGACGGAGACGCTGCTGGACATCGACGACGCCATCGCCCGCGGGCTGCCGGCGGCCACCCCCGGTGATCCGGCCCGGCTGATCGGCCGTCCCGCCACGCCGCCGGCCGAGGCCCTCGCCCGGTCCCCGGCCGGCTGAGCCGGCCCGGCCGGGCCGGCTCAGCGGGCGGGCGGATCGGTGAACGTCTCGCCGGCGGCGGCCTTGGCGGCCAGCAGCGCGGGCGGGGCGAACCGCTCGCCGTAGCGTTCGCGCAGTTCCCCGGCGCGGGCCAGGAACCCGGCCGGTCCGCCCGGATAGCCGTTGATGTACTGGAGCACCCCGCCGGTCCAGCCGGGGAAGCCGATGCCCAGCAGCGAGCCGACGTTGGCGTCCGCGACCGAGCCCAGCACCCCTTCCTCCAGCAGCCGCACGCTCTCCAGCGACTCGGCGAACAGCATCCGCTCCTGCATGTCGCGGAAGGGGATCTCCGGCGCCCCGGCCGGGCGGGCGAAGTGCTCGCGCAGCCCGGGCCACAGGCCGGCCCGCTGCCCGTCCTCGGTGTAGTCGTAGAAGCCCGCTCCCCCGGCGCGGCCGGTGCGGCCGAACTCCTCGACCATCCGGTCGATCACCGCCTCACCGGGGTGCGGCTGCCGTACCACGCCGACGGCCTCGGCCGCGGCCCGGGCCTCGTCACGGATGCGGCGCGGCAGGGTGAGGGTCAGCTCGTCCAGCAGGGCGAGCACCCTGGCCGGGTAGCCGGCCTGGGCTGCGGCCTGCTCCACCGAGGCCGGGTCGGCGCCCTCGCCGACCAGCGCCACGCCCTCGTTGAGGAACGTCCCGATCACCCGGGAGGTGAAGAAGCCCCGCGAGTCCCGCACCACGATGGGGGTCTTGCCCAGCAGGCGGACCAGGTCGCAGGCGCGGGCCAGGGCCTCGTCGCCGGTCTTCTCGCCGCGGATGATCTCCACCAGCGGCATCCGCTCGGCCGGGGAGAAGAAGTGCAGCCCGAGGAAGTCGGACTGGCGGCGGGTGCCCCGGGCCAGCTCGGAGATGGGCAGGGTGGAGGTGTTGGAGCAGAGCAGCGCGTCCGGGGCCACGGCCTCCTCGGTCTCCTGGAACACCCGGCGCTTGAGCCCGGCGTCCTCGAAGACCGCCTCGATCACCACGTCGCAGCCGGCCAGTGCGGCCGGGTCGGCGGTGGGGGTGATCCGGGCCAGCAGCGCGTCCCGCTCCGCGGCGGTGGTGCGGCCCTTGGCGACGGCCTTGTCCAGCAGCCGGACGGAGTAGTCCCGGCCGCGCTCGGCGGCCTCGGCGGAGACGTCCTTGAGCACCACCTCCAGGCCGGCCCGGGCGCAGGCGTGGGCGATGCCGGCGCCCATCATGCCGGCGCCGAGCACGGCCACCCGGCGGGCGGTGCGGCGGGGGACGTCCCGGGGGCGGCCGGCTCCGGAGTTGACCCGCTGGAGGTCGAAGAAGAACGCCTGGATCATGTTCTTCGCGGTCTGGCCGGTGGCCAGCTCGGTGAAGTAGCGGGCCTCGATGAGCTGCGCGTTGTCGAAGTCCACCTGGGCGCCCTCGACCGCGGCGGCCAGGATGTTGCGCGGCGCCGGGCAGGGGGCGCCGCCGGTCTGCTTGCGCAGGGTGGCCGGGAAGGACGGCAGCTGGGCGGCGAGGGCGGGGGTGGCCGGGGTGCCGCCGGGGATGCGGTGGCCGGCCACGTCCCAGGGCTGGCGGGCCTCGGGGTTCGCCTCGATGAAGGCGCGGGCGCGGGCCGCGAGCTCCTCCTCGGTGGCCGCCAGCTCGTCCACCATGCCCAGTTCCAGGGCGCGGGCGGGGCGGTGGCGCTGCCCCTGGAGCAGGATGTTGAGCAGTGCGTCGGCGATGCCGAACATCCGCACGGTGCGCACCACTCCTCCGCTGCCCGGGAGCAGCCCGAGGGTCACCTCGGGCAGGCCGATCCGGGTGCCGGGGGCGTCCAGCGCGATGCGGTGGTGGCAGGCCAGCGCGATCTCGTAGCCGCCGCCGAGCGCGGCGCCGTTGATGGCGGCGACCACCGGGCGGCCCAGGGTCTCCAGACGGCGCAGCAGGCGCTTGAGCGCCATGGTCCGGTCGAAGACGCCCTGCGCGTCCTCCGGTCGGGTGCGGAGCAGCATGTTCAGGTCGCCGCCGGCGAAGAAGGTCTTCTTGGCGGAGGTGATGATCACTCCGCGTACGCCGTCGCGCTCGGCCTCCAGCCGGTCGACCACGCCGGCCAGGGAGGCGGCGAAGGCGGCGTTCATGGTGTTGGCGGACTGGGCGGGGTCGTCGAGGGTGAGGGTGACGATGCCCTGCTCGTCGCGTTCCCACCGGATGACCTCCCGGCCGGGGTCGGCGGCGGTGGCGGCGGCGGTTCCGGTGGCGGCGGTCTCGGGGGCCGGGGTCGGCTCGGGCATGATGAGGGTCTCCGGGTGGGTGGGAAAAGGTCGCGTGGCGCGGACGGGACGGACCGGACGGACGGGACGGCGGCCCGGGCTGCCCGGCGCCGCGGGCGGCGGTCTGCTCAGAGCCGCTCGACGACGGTGGCGATGCCCATGCCACCGCCCACGCACAGCGTGGCCAGGCCGTACCGCAGGTCGCGGCGCTCCAGTTCGTCGATCAGGGTGCCGAGGATCATGGCGCCGGTGGCGCCCAGCGGGTGTCCCATGGCGATGGCCCCGCCGTTGACGTTCACCTTGTCCAGGCTCAGCCCCATGTCCTTGACGAAGCGGAGCACCACCGCGGCGAACGCCTCGTTGATCTCCACCAGGTCGATGTCGTCGATGGTCATGCCCGCGCGGGCGAGTGCCTTGCGGGTGGCCGGGGCCGGGCCGGTGAGCATGATGGTCGGCTCGGAGCCGGTGACCGCGGCGGAGACGATCCGGGCGCGCGGGGTGAGCCCGTGGCGCTCTCCGGCCTCCCGGCTGCCGACCGCCACCAGCGCGGCACCGTCCACGATCCCCGAGGAGTTGCCCGCGTGGTGCACATGGTCGATGCGCTCCACCCAGTGGTACTTCTGCAGGGCGACCGCGTCGAAGCCGCCGAGTTCCCCCATGGCGGCGAAGGACGGCTTCAGCCCGGCCAGGCTGTCCGCGGTGGTGCCGGGCCGGATGTGCTCGTCGTGGTCCAGGACGGTCAGGCCGCCGCGGTCGGTGACCGGGACCACCGAGCGCGCGAACCGGCCCTCCTTCCAGGCGGCCGCGGCGCGCTCCTGGGAGAGCGCCGCGTACTCGTCGACGTCGCGCCGGGAGAAGCCCTCGATGGTGGCGATCAGGTCGGCACCGATGCCCTGCGGCACGAAACCGAGCTCGAAGTTGGTCATCGGGTCCATGGCCCAGGCGCCGCCGTCGGAGCCGATGGGCACCCGGGACATCGACTCCACCCCGCCGGCCAGCACCAGGTCCTCCCAGCCGGAGCGGATCTTGGCGGCGGCCAGGTTGACCGCCTCCAGGCCGGAGGCGCAGAAGCGGTTCTCCTGGACGCCGGCCACGCTGTCCGGGAGGCCGGCCGCGATGGCGGCGATCTTGGCGATGTCGGAACCCTGGTCGCCGTGCGGGGAGACCACGCCGAGCACCACGTCGTCGATGGCCGCCGGGTCCAGGCCGGGCAGCCGGCGGCGCAGTTCGCCGATCAGCCCCACGACCAGGTCCACGGGCTTGACGGTGTGCAGGGCGCCGCTGGGCTTGCCCCGGCCGCGCGGAGTGCGGATGGCCTCGTAGACATAGGCTTCGCTGCTCATCGTGTCTCCCTGTCGGCCGCGGTGCCGTTACCGGGTGGCAGACCCTGGCCGGATCATAAGAACGTGTTTCACTTTTCTCAAGGGTAGCGCGCGCCGGCCGGGGACGGAGGGGCCGCGCCCCTCCGCTTCCGCTCCGGCATCCGCATCCGCATCGGGACCGGTGATCCGGCCGATACGTACCTGCCTGCCGCCCGGTAAGTCCTCGCCGCGGGGACGGCCGCGGAACCGACCGGGAGGGGACGGGACGGAATGAGCGCCGCCGCCGCGCGGGTCTGCGGCATCATGGCCTGCGACCGGCCGGGGGCGGCCCGGGCAGCCCCCAGTCCCGGGCGACCTCCGCCGCGTCCGCGCCCGGCAGGGCGGGGGCGCGGCGCAGGCGCCCGGGGGTGGCGGAGAACCGGGGCGCCGGAGCCGGCTGGACGGTCCCGGCATGCTCGGCGAACGTGGCGCGGGCGGCCAGATGGGGGTGGCCCGGGGCCTCGCGGAGCGAGAGCACCGGGGCCACGCAGGCGTCCGAGTCCTGGAACAGCCGGGCCCACTCGTCGCGGGGGCGGGTGGCGAAGCGGGCGGCGATGGCGGCGCGCAGCGCGGGCCAGCGGGCCGGGTCGTCCCGGTCCGCCAGGTCGCCCTCCAGGCCGAGGATGCGGGTGAACTCGGCCCAGAATCGCGGTTCGAGGGGGCCGACGGCCAGGTAGCCGCCGTCCGAGGCGGCATAGGTGTCGTAGAAGGGGACGCCGCCGTCCAGCAGATTGGCGCCCCGGCGGTCCTGCCAGGCGCCGGCCGCCAGCATGCCGTGCAGCATGCTGGTCAGGTGGGCGGTGCCGTCCACGACGGCGGCGTCGACCACCTGGCCGGTGCCGGTGGCGCGGGCGTGGTGCAGGGCGGCGAGCACGCCGACGGCCAGGTAGAGCGAGCCGCCGGCGTAGTCGCCGAGCAGATTGGCCGGGATGGCGGGCGGGCCTCCGGGGCGGCCGGTCAGGCCCAGGGCTCCGGTGACGGCGATGTAGCCGATGTCGTGGCCGGCCCGGTCGGCCAGCGGCCCGTGCTGGCCCCAGCCGGTCATCCGGCCGTAGACCAGACGGGGGTTGCGGGCCAGGCAGCTCTCCGGGCCGACGCCGAGCCGCTCGGCCACACCGGGCCGGTAGCCCTCGATGAGGATGTCGGCGCGCCCGGCCAGCTCCAGCACCCGGGCCGGGCCGTCCGCCGCCTTGAGGTCGATCAGCACCGAGCGCTTGTTGCGGTTGGTGACGTCCTGGGCCGGGTCGATGGCGGGCCAGCCGTCGCCGGGGCGGTCCACACGCACCACGTCGGCGCCCAGATCGGCCAGCAGCATGGCGGCGAACGGGCCGGGGCCGATTCCCGCCAGCTCCACCACCCGGACCCCGGTGAGCGGACCGTCGGCTCCGCCGTTCCCGCCGTCCGGCTCCGCCGCCGGCGGCGTGCCCGGCCCGCTTCCCGCCTGGGCTGTCCGCGCTTCCTGCGCTGTCATCGTGCGTTCGCTCCCGGTCCTGTCGCCGCATTCCGGCTCCGTGCCCCGCCCCGTGCCCGGCCCCGTGCCCGGCGGGGCGATGATAAGAACACGTTTCAGTCTTCTCAAGCACCACGGGACGCGGCCCCCGGCCCGCGCCGAAACTCCGTGGCAGGCACCGGCGGCGCTGCGCAGACTGGCCCCATGGAGACCTTGCCGCGCGACGCGTACACGCTCACCACGACCTACCTCAACACCGCCTCGCACGGAGTGCTGCCCGCCCCGGCGGTGGCCGCGCTGCGGGAGGCGACGGCGGAGATGTCCGACGGCCGGATGTCCGTGGCCCGCTTCCTGGAACGCGCCGAGCGGGCCCGCGCGGACTACGCCGCCCTGGTGGGCACGGTCCCGGAGCGGGTCGCCCTCGGCTCCTCGGTCGCCGGTCACGCGGCCCTGGTCGCGGCCGCACTGCCGGAGGGCGCCGAAGTGGTGGCCCCGGAGGAGGACTTCGCCTCCGTCCTGACCCCGTTCGACCGGCGCGGCGGGCTGCGGCTGCGGCTGGTGCCGCTGGAGAAGCTGGCCGATGCCGTCCGGCCGGAAACGGCGCTGGTGGCGTTCAGCGCGGTGCAGTCCGCCGACGGGCGGCAGGCCGATCTGCAGGCGGTGCGGGCGGCGGCCCGCGAGCACGGCGCGCGCACCATGGCCGACCTCACCCAGGCGGGCTGGATGCCGGTGTCCGCCGAGGACTTCGACTACACGCTGTGCGGGGCCTACAAGTGGCTGGTCTGCCCGCGCGGCGTCTCCTTCCTCACCGTGCCGGAGGACTTCGGCGGCCTGCGTCCGCTCAACGCCGGGTGGATCGCCGGCGAGGACCCGTGGGCGAGCTGCTACGGCCCGGTGGCCGAACTGGCCCGCAGCGCCCGCCGGTTCGACGAGTGCCCGGCCTTCCTCCCGTACGCCGGTGCGGTGGCCTCGCTGGGCTTCGTCCGGCGGCTCGGCATCGAGGCGGTCCGGGACCACGATCTCGCGCTGGCCGCCCGCTTCCGGGCCGGGCTGGAGCGGCTGGGCAGGGAACCGGTGGCCGGCGAGGCGCCGGTCGTCTCGGTGCCGGGGCTGGGCGGGGCGGCCGGCCGGCTGGCCGAGGCCGGGATCGTGGCCGCCGTCCGCGCCGGACACCTGCGGGTGTCGTTCCACTTCTACAACACCGAGGACGACGTCGACCGACTGCTGAACGCCCTGGACACCCCGGCGGCGGGCGGCGGAAGGTGAACAGAATTCCCGTACTGGCGAGTAACGACGTCTAGCCAGCACGGAAACGGCGGCCTTATGGTGCGCCCATGCCGAACGTGCCCGACCTGCCCGATGTCGTGCTGTGGTCGATCCCCGCCTTTGTGGTGCTCACCGTCCTGGAAATGGTGAGCTACCGCATCCACCCGGACGACGACGCGGCAGGCTACGAGACCAGGGACACCGCCACCAGCCTCGGCATGGGGCTGGGCAGCCTCGGCTTCGACCTGCTGTGGAAGGTGCCCATCGTGGCCGTCTACGCGGCGGTGTACGAGCTGTCCCCGCTGGAGATACCGGTGCAGTGGTGGACGGTGCTGCCGCTGATCATCGCCCACGACTTCTGCTACTACTGGTCGCACCGCAGCCACCACGTGATCCGCATCCTGTGGGCCTGCCATGTGGTGCACCACTCCAGCCGCAGGTTCAACTTCTCCACGGCGCTGCGCCAGCCCTGGACCACCTGGTCGGTCTGGCCGTTCTATCTGCCGCTGATCGCGCTGGGCGTGCACCCCGCACTGCTCGCCTTCCTCTCCTCGCTCAACCTCACCTACCAGTTCTGGATCCACACCGAACGGGTGGGCAGGCTGCCGCGCCCGGTGGAGTCGGTGCTCAACACGCCCTCGCACCACCGGGTCCACCACGCCTCCCAGGGCAGCTATCTGGACCGCAACTTCGGCGGCATCCTCATCATCTGGGACCGGATGTTCGGCACCTTCACCGCCGAGGAGGAGCCCTGCGTCTACGGGCTGACCAAGAACATCACCACCTACAACCCGCTGCGGGTGGCCACCCACGAGTACGCCGCCATCGCCCGTGACCTGCGCACCGCCCGCGACTGGCGGGAACGCGCCGGCTTCCTGCTGCGCGGCCCCGGCTGGCGGCCCGGGCCGCCCGGACCCGGCCGGGAACCGGCGGGCCTCCCGGACGGCACCCCGGCCGCCGCACCCGCCGCCGCGCCCACGCCGACGGACCGCGCATGAGAGGGCTCACCGCCTCCGCGGCGGCCGGCTACGCCTTCGCCGCGGTGTCCCAGATCCACGTCTTCGCCCTCACGGCGGGGGCGGACCCGGTGGCGACGGCGACCAAGCCGCTGCTGATGCCGCTGCTGGCCTGCTGGGTACTGGCCCGGCGCGGCCCCCGGCTGCTGACCGCCGCCCTGCTGTGCGGCTGGGCCGGCGACGTACTGCTGATGCCGGACTCCGAACCGCTGTTCCTGGCCGGCATGGGGGCCTTCGCCCTGGGCCACCTGTGCTATCTGCGGCTCGCCCGGACCGCCCCGGCCGCCCCCGCCCCGGGCGGGCCGGGCGCCCTCGCCGGCCGCCCGGCGGCACTGCTCGCCGCCGGCTACGGGCTGGTCTGCGTCGCCGCCGTGGCGCTGCTGTGGCCGGGGCTGGAGGCGGGGCTGCGGCTGCCGGTGGCCGCCTACAGCCTGCTGCTGACCGCCATGGCCTGGGCCGCGGCCTGCCGCCTGCGCTCCGCCGGGCTCCTCGGCGGCGCGCTCTTCCTGCTCTCCGACGCCCTGATCGCCGCCGATCTGGCCGGCTGGCCGGAACCGCCCCTGGAGCGCACGCTGATCATGGCGACCTACCTCACCGCCCAGTTCTGCCTGGCGGTGGGCGTGGTGACCGCCTATTCCGCGCCCTCCCCGGACGGCCCGGCGGGCGGCACGGAGGCGTCAAGCTCGGCCACCAGCCGCTTCGGTGCCACCACCCGGTAGCTCTCCTCCGCCCAGTCGCACAGCAGCGGGGCCCGAGGGGCGCCCTCCCCGTCCAGCGGCACCCGCACCCAGCCGGACTTGCCCAGCCCGTACCCGGCGGGCCGGGCGCCGGGCATGGACAGCGCGTGGGCGTGTGCGTCCTCCTCCGTCAGCTTGACCGTGACGGCAGGGGGATGGCTGCCGTCCTCCGCCCCCAGGAAGACGAAGATCTTCTTGTTGACCTTGATGACGCATTCGCCCCAGGGGAACTCCTCCACCGCGCCCGGCAGCCCCAGGGCGAACTCCCGCACCGCGTCCCGCACCTCGGGCCAGTCCTGTTCCTTCGTCATGCCGGCCACCGTATCCGCGGCCACTGACATCACCGCCGGCCGAGATGGGCACCGCTGCCGCCCGGAGCCGGCTCAGTCCTCGACCAGCAGCAGCAGGCTGCGCACGCTGCGCTTCAACGCACCCACGTGGTAGGCCAGTTCCTCCGGAGAGGCATGCGCCAGATCCATCGCCTCGGCGGCCTGCAGACTCTGCCCGGCGACAATCACCACGGCCTGCTCGATGGCCTGCCGGGTCGGCCGCGCGGCCTGCCGGCATCTCGGGCACAGGCCCGAATGAGGACGGGCAGGATCGATTGGTCCGAAGTCGCCCCGCCGGGCGCACAGCACGCAGCCCGTGTCGCGGGTGCCTCCGCGTTCACTCATGGGCACCACCCCCCGTTGACTCACCGTGGCCGGAGCCACGGCCCCCGTGTGAGCCGTCCGGACAGGGGTCCGCGCTTCCCTCCCCCGCGCCGTCGCATCGGCAGCGGACGACCGGCAGCGGTGAACCCCCTCTTCCGGTACGGCGTCCCCCCACCACGGTGCCCGGCCGGGACGGGCCTGTCGACGGGGATTTTGGACAGGTGCCCGCCCGCGGCCGCTCCCCGCCGGCCCCGTCCCACCAGCGCTTTCGAACGGACACCGGAAACGGGTGCGTGGCTCCAGGGACGGCGGCAACAGCAGGTGATCAACGAGGGGGCACACCGTCCGGCCCGCGGCACGGGCCGGTGCACGGTGTGACCGCGGAGGGCGGGGAGAGTGAGCGCGTTACCCATCCGTGACGAGACCGGATGTGCGCGCTCCGGGTGCGGCGGCCGGCGCCCGGGGCCGCCGCCGGCGCCGTCCGCCCGCGCCCCGGTCACCGGCTGTGGGGGGCCGGGGACGCGCCGGACGCCGCACCGGCGGCCAGCGCGTCCCGGCAGAGCCGGTCGGCCAGCCGGGTCGTCTCCGGCAGCCGGTAGCGCGGCGCCAGGTGCAGGACATGGGCGCAGGCCGCCTCCAGGGTGATCCGGTGGCCGGCCGAGACGAAGACCGGCCGCACCCCCGCGCGGGTGCGCAGTGCCCGGCCCACTTCCTCCCCCCTCTCCCCCGGACTCCCCGGCTCCCCCGGCAGCCCTTCCGCTTCCGCCGGCGCGGCGTGCGCGTCCACCAGCGGGGCACAGTCGCCGCGGGCCGGACCGGGCTCGTCGTGGCGGAAGACGAACGGATTCTTGGCCACGCCCAGGGTGCGCAGCCCGGTGAGCACGCCGAGGTGGCTGGCCAGCCCGAGGCGCCGCGGATGGGCCACGCCGTAGCCGTCGCAGACCACCAGGTCCGGGGTGCGCTCCAGCCGCCCCAGGGCCCGGAGCACCGCGGGCAGTTCCCGGAAGGCGAGCAGACCCGGCACGTAGGGGAAGGCGACCGGGCCGACCGCGGTGGCGGTCTCCAGCACCGCCAGGGTGCGGCCGTCCAGCAGCACGGCCGCGGCCGCGACCCGGCCGCCCGCGTCGTCGTAGGCCACGTCCACGCCCGCCACCGCGGCGGCGCCGGGGCTGCCGGGCGGCGGCCCCGGCTCGTCCAGCCGCACCCGGGTCCGCAGCCGTTCCTGGACGGCGACGGCCTCGGCCTCGGTGGCCGGCGTGGTGTGTTCGAGGAGCAGGCGCAGCGGCGGCATGACCGCCCACCCTAGCCCGCGCGGTTCCCGCCCGGGCCCGGGCCGGCTCAGCCGAGGTCGATACCGGCGTAGAGCGGGTGCCTGGCCATCAGGTCGGCGGCCCGCTGGGCGACGTCCCGGGCCACGCCCTCCTCGGTGACGTACTTCGCCTTGGAGGGCTTGCCGCCGGCGGCCGTGGCCGGCGCGGTGCGGGCGAGCACGGTGTGGATCAGTTCCGCGACCTCGTCCATGCCGTCCGCGCCGATGCCGCGGGTGGTGAGCGCCGGGGTGCCCAGTCGCACGCCCGAGGTGTACCAGGCGCCGTTGGGGTCGCGCGGGATGGAGTTGCGGTTGGTGACGATGCCCGCGTCCAGCAGGGCGGACTCGGCCTGGCGGCCGGTCAGCCCGTAGCCGGAGACGTCCAGCAGCACGATGTGGTTGTCGGTGCCGCCGGTGACCAGCCGGGCGCCGCGCCGCAGCAGGCCGTCGGCGAGGGACCCGGCGTTGTCGGTGATCCGCTGGGCGTAGTCGCGGAAGCCGGGCTGCCGGGCCTCGGCCAGGGCCACCGCCTTGGCGGCCATCACGTGCGGCAGCGGGCCGCCGAGCACCATCGGGCAGCCGCGGTCCACGTACTCGGCGAGGGTGTCGTCGCACAGCACCATGCCGCCGCGCGGCCCGCGCAGCGACTTGTGGGTGGTGGTGGTGACGATCTGGGCGTGCGGCACCGGGTCGAAGTCGCCGGTGAAGACCTTGCCCGCGACCAGCCCGGCGAAGTGCGCCATGTCCACCATGAGGGTGGCGCCGACCTCGTCGGCGATCTCACGCATGATGCGGAAGTTGACCCGGCGCGGGTAGGCGGAGTAGCCGGCCACCAGGATCAGCGGGCGGAACTCGCGGGCCGCGGCACGCACCGCGTCGTAGTCCAGCAGCCCGGTCTCCGGGTCGGTGCCGTAGCTGCGCTGCTCGAACATCTTGCCGGAGATGTTGGGGCGGAAGCCGTGGGTGAGGTGGCCGCCGGCGTCCAGGGACATGCCCAGCATGCGCTGGTCGCCCAGGGCACGGCGGAGCGCCGCCCAGTCCTCCTCGGTGAGGTCGTTGACGTGGCGCGCGGCGGCGCGCTCCAGCGCCGGGGCCTCCACCCGCTGGGCGAGGACCGACCAGAAGGCGACCAGGTTGGCGTCGATGCCGGAGTGCGGCTGGACATAGGCATGGGCGGCGCCGAACAGTTCGCGGGCGTGCTCGGCGGCCACCGACTCCACGGTGTCCACATTGCGGCAGCCGGCGTAGAAGCGGTGGCCGATGGTGCCCTCGGCGTACTTGTCGCTGAGCCAGTTGCCCATGGCCAGCAGGGTGGCCGGGGAGGCGTAGTTCTCGCTGGCGATGAGCTTGAGGGATTCCCGCTGATCGGCGATCTCGGCGCCGATGGCGTCGGCGATCCGGGGCTCGGCACCGCGGATCACGCCGAGGGCGCTGCGAAAGGCGAGGGACTCCGCCGATTCGGCGGGACGCGGGGCGGGCGCTGCGGTCATGACGGGCCTCCAGGACAGCACGGTCGTCGGGACGGCCCAGGCGCACGGCTCTCGTGACGGAGCCTCCGCCGCCGCGGCGGCTGCGGTCGGCTCCGGGCCGCTCCCCGATGGTCGGTTCCATCTTGACGCGCCAGTCACGGCCCGCGGCGAGCGTAGCACTCGCGGGTCCGGCGCCGCTGGGGCACGGTGGTGTGAGGTGCGGCGCCCGGGGCACGGGCGGCGCGCGGCGCGGGCCCGCCCGCGCGACCACACGTGAGCAGGCCGGGAGCAGACCGGGAGCAGCACATGAGTGAGCACACCTACCGGGTGACGGAAATCGTCGGCAGTTCCACGGAGGGGGTGGACGCCGCGATCCGCAATGCCATCGAGCGGGCCTCGAAGACCCTGCGGCAGCTGGACTGGTTCGAGGTGACGCAGATCCGGGGCCACATCGAGGAGGGGCGGATCGGGCACTTCCAGGTCGGGCTGAAGGTGGGCTTCCGCCTGGAGTCCCCCGAGGAGGAGGAGTCCTAGAGGAGAAGCCGGAGACGGAGCCTGGAGACGGGGTCCTGGGGACGGGGTCCTGGAGACGGGGTCCCGGAAGCCGTTCCGGTATCCCGGCGGCCGCGGCAGGCGGCCCGGTGCCCGCGATCCTTGCGGGCACCGGGACCGCCGCCGCGCCTCGGCGCGGGAGCCGTGCGGCCTGAAGGCTCACAGCTCAGGCCGGGACGGCCGCGGCCCGGCGGCGGCGCACCGCCTCCAGCGCGGCGACCGCGGCGGCCGCGGCCACCAGGTGCATCAGGGCCAGGGCCAGCGAGGTGCCGCCGTCGGTGTCGGCGGAGAGCGGGCCGGCGACCGAGGCCGCGCCCAGCGTGCCGGCGCGATCTGGCCGATGCGCAGGAAGACCGGCTTCCACAGGGCCAGCAGGACGGCCAGCCCGGTCCCGACGGCCAGCGGAACGGTGGAGGAGAACACGACGCCGCCGGCCGTCACCTCGTGCACGCTGTCGCCGTCCGGCAGCCGGAAGGAGGCGCCGGCCGCCGTGCCGATCAGCAGGACGAGGAGGTTGACGGCGGTGGCCGCGGCGGCGCCGGCGGGGATCGCCTGCCACCAGGCCAGGCCGCGCCGGGCGGGTGCCGGAGACGCCGGGGCTGCCGGGGGCTCCGGAGAAGGGGAGGAAACCGTGCCCGGCGGGGTGGTGCCGGGCCGGGCGTTGCCGAGGGTGTGCGGCTGCGGCTGCGGCTGCGACATGGGCGTGCCTCCTGGGACGCGATGCGGTGGGAACGTACGGCAGGGGGCGGCCGGCCCGTACAGGCGGCGACCCCGCGAAGCATCCTGCAAGTTCAACTCAGCTTGAGGTCAAGCGCGGCCCATTACCTCGCTGGTCATCGACGGCTCACGGCCGGGCCGGGCATCGTTGCGGACATCAGGTGCCGGCCGGCCCCTGGGCTCAGGTCCGAGCCCGATCTCCCCGCCCGCCCGTCCGCACGGAAGGCAGCCCGATGTCCACGACCTCCGCCTCCCCGTCCCCCCGTACCGGCCCGCCCGCCGGCCTGCTCGCCGGCACCTCCGGCGCCGCCCGGCTGCGCCGCTGGCTGGCCCTCGACGCGGCCGTCACCGGCGGCAACGCGCTCGCCTATCTGGTCCTGTCCGGGCCGCTGGGCCGGCTGTTCGGCCTGGACCCCGGGTTGCTGCTCGGCATCGGCGCCTTTCTGGCGCTCTACGCCGCGGCGGTGGGACTGCTGGCCGCCCGGCGCCGCCCGGCCCCGGGACCCGCCCTGGCCGTGGTGGCCGCCAACGGGCTCTGGGTGGTGGCGAGCATCACCTCGCTGCTGTTCCGGCTGGAGCCGACGGCCACCGGCAGCGGCTGGATCGTCGCCCAGGCGGCCGTGGTCGCCGCGTTCGCCGGCCTGCAGTACGCCGCGCTGCGCGCCGCCCGCCGCGACTGACCCCCGGGTCGGCCGCGGCTACTGCGCCCGCTCCGGGTCCGGCTGCGGGGGCGGGACCAGCCGCCGCAGTGCCGCGGCCGTCCCGGCGTCCGCCGGGACGAAGGTCTCCAGCGCCAGCTCGGAGACGGTCACGTCCACCGGGGTGTTGAACGTGGTGATGGCCGAGAGGAAGGAGAGCCGCTCCCCCGCCGTCTCGACCACCATGGGCAGGGCGGGGGCCGGTCCCCCGCCCGCCACCGCCGTGCCGCCGGGTGGCAGCGGATAGGCGGCGACCTCCTCGTACAGCTCGCGCAGCGGCACGGACCGGGCCGGAGCCATCTGGCGGCGCATCTGGGCCAGCAGATGGCCGCGCCACTCCCGGAAGTTGCAGATCCGCGGCGCCAGGCCCTCGGGGTGCAGGACCACCCGCATGGCGTTGACCGGCGGCGCGAGCAGCCAGGGCGCGACCCCGTCGAGCAGCAGCGCGATGCCCCGGTTGAACGCGTGGACCCGGTACAGGCTGTCCACCACCAGCGCGGGGCTCGGCTCCAGGCCGGTGAGCATCCGCTCCAGCCCCCGGCGCAGCGCGGTCATCCCGGCCGCGTCCAGCGGGGTCTCCGGATAGTGCGGGGCATGGCCCGCCGCCACCAGCAGCGCGTTCCGCTCCCGCACCGGCACCTCCAGATGCTCGGCCAGCCGCAGCACCATCTCCTGGCTGGGACGGGTCCGGCCGGTCTCGATGAAGCTGATGTGCCGGGCCGAGGAGCCGGCCCGCAGCGCCAGTTCGAGCTGGCTCACCCCCTGGCGCCGCCGCCACTCCCGCAGCAGCGGGCCCACCCCCCGGCCGGTGCCGTCCGGCGTCACCACCACGCTCATGCCCCGACCCTACGCTCAGGCTCTTGCCTGCGGGCCGCGGGCTGACACAATCGAGCGGACGCGGACGGACCGGACACCAACGACGAGACACGCCACAGGAATTCGGCCGGGAGGCGCAGTGCCCGTCAGCAGTTTCACCGTCGACATCACCGGCACCACCGGCATGCGGACCGGCGAGTGGGCCGAGGGGGAGGAGTTCCTCATCCTGCCCGACCGCCGGGAGGGCATGCACGAGGCCGCCGCCCGCATCCGGCTGCTGATGGCCGAGTCGGAGGACGGCGAGCCGCTGTTCACCCGGTCCCCCGCGCGGCGGCCGGCCGGCGAGGTCACGGTCGCCGAGGTGGAGAAGCGGCAGGAGCTCCGCGCCCAGCTCCCGCACCCGGTGCTGGAGCTGACCGGCCCGGACGGCACCCCGATGGCCCGGGTGCGGCCGGAGCAGCCGGGCACCCCGGAGCCCGTGTCGTTCGCGGTCACCGATGCGGCGAACCGGCCGCTGGCCCGCTTCCTGCGCTCCCCCTCCCGGATCGGCCGCCGGGCCTACTGGCGCATCGAGCCGGCCGACGGCAGCCCGCCGATCACCGGTCACCGCGGCACCTGGCCCGGCTGGATCGGCTTCGTGCTCACCTTCCCGCTCTGGCTGGTCTTCGCCCTCGGCTCCCTGCTGGTCACCATCCTCACCCTGGGCGAGGTGGCCGAAATGCTGATCTGGGGCGCGCCCAAGCGGGTCACCTGGCGCCGCCGCTGGGCACCGCCGGTCACCGGCAACGCCCTCGACTTCCGCTATCTGCGCACCGGCTACCGCTGGAACCCCCGCCTGCTCGACGCGCGTCTCGCCTATTCCATGGCCGCCCTCCACTACTTCCACAAGATGCACAAGGACTGAACCGCGCCCCGGACGAGCGGCCGTGCGGTCCCGGGCGCGGGGTCCTCACCGCGCCGCGGCGGGGAGCGGGCGGCGGCCG
The DNA here is from genome assembly GCF_011421595.1 of Streptomyces sp. YIM 98790. Lineage (GTDB taxonomy): Bacteria > Actinomycetota > Actinomycetes > Streptomycetales > Streptomycetaceae > Streptomyces. Next base: position 26,032 of record NZ_WTLH01000045.1, read on the forward strand.
TCGGTCAGTACGGCGGCGGCCACGTCCACGGCCGCGTACTCCGCCCAGCCGGCGGCGGTGGAGAAGGACACCGTGGCCGGGCCGAGGCGGCGCTGCAGCAGGACTGGCGGACGGTGACGCCGCTGACGGCCCGGCGCCGATCCGCACCCGGCGCAGCCCGGCGGGCCGCCGGAGCAGCCGGGCGTCGGTGCCGGCGGTCCGGATCAGGTCGCGGCGGACCGACCGGTGGCGGCGGCGGAGGCCGCCCCCGCGCCCGGGGAACGCGGATGAGACCACCCGCCGCGGCTTGGTATGGTTGACCTGTCGCCGCGCACCACCCCAGGTCGCGCGCACCCTGTCCGGGTGGCGGAATGGCAGACGCGCTAGCTTGAGGTGCTAGTGCCCGTTAAGGGCGTGGGGGTTCAAGTCCCCCCTCGGACACCACGAAAACCCCAGTTGACCTGGGGTTTTTCTTTTCCCGGCCGGGCGCCACGCAGTGTCATCGGGTGCACACGGAACGCCGGGGGGCCGGGTTAAGGTGACGGCATGTCAGATACTGTGCTTCCCGACCCTGACACCCCCTTCGGACGGCGGGTGCGGGACCGGCTGGCGGCCGAGCGGGTCGTCTGGTTCACCACGGTGGGCCCGGACGGCACCCCGCAGTCCAACCCGGTGTGGTTCGTGTGGGAGGACGGCGGCTTCCTGGTCTACAGCCTGACCGGGGCCCGCCGCCTGTCCCACATCCAGGACCGGCCGCGGGTCTCGCTGCACTTCGACAGCGACGGCGAGGGCGGTGACATCGTGGTCTTCTCCGGCCGGGCCCGCCGCCTGGAGGGCCCGCCGCCGCCGCACGAGAACTCCGCCTACGCCGGCAAGTACGGCGAGGCCATGGGCCATGTCGCGGGCAGCCGGGAGAAGTTCGGCGAGGCCTACTCCGTCCCGGTGCGCATCGACGTCACCGGCGTGCGCGGCCACTGATCCCGCCCCCCTCGTTCCGCAGACCCCCGCCGGCCGGGGGTCTGCCGCATTTCCGGTCCCGGACCGCGCGGCCGGACACCTCTCCGCCGGTTCCGCCCCCTCCCGGCGGCAGCCCGGAACCCCGCCGGACGTTTTCCCGCGAATCCGGGTGGGAATCGGGCGAAGGACCGGTGTCGGCGTGGCGGAGGGGTATACCGGGTGAGTGATCCGCTGAGCATGGTGGTGGTGGGGGCGGCACTGCCCGCGGCGTTCGGCTTTCTGTTCCAGCATCTGCACCGGGTGATCGACCGCCGGGCGGCCCGGCGGGCCGAGGAGGCGCAGGCGGGCGGGGAGGAGCCCGAGGAGCCGATCCCGGTTCCCGCATGCGTGGCGGGCGACCCGGGCCTGACCGAGCCCGACCCGGAGCGCGTGGAGCGCAACGCGGCCGAGCTGGAACGGCTCTCCGGGGCCCTGTCGGTCTACGAGCGCCGTCCGGAGCGCCTCACCTCCGGGGACGAGCGGCTGCTGCGCGAACTCGGCACGCTGCGCGACCTGCTGGAGGAGATCTACGGCCGCCGCATCACCTTCCGCGGCGAGCAGCGCCCGGCCAGCGGCGCCGAGGTCGACCAGCGGCTGCGCGACATCCAGGGCCGGGTGAAGGGGGTCGTGCTGCCCGGCGACGCCCGGCCGCCGGACCGGTACGTGGTCAGACAGGACGTGGAGCGCACCGGCCCGGACTCCGAGGTGATCGCGGTGGAGCACCGGCAACCGCCTTCCGGGCCCCCGGCCGGTGCCGGGGAGCACTGAGGCCATCACCGGACAATCCGCGGGGGGCGGACATGACGCACACCGGAACCACGCACACCGCCATGCGGCCGCTGAGCCGGTCCGCCGTGCTGCACCGGCTGCGGGACTGGCTGCGGGCGGGGGACGCCGAAGCCGCCCCCGTCCTGGTGCTGGTCTCCGCGCGGCCGGAGGACCGGGCGCCCTCCCTGGAGGCCGCGGCCCGGATCTGGCACCGGCGGCCCCGCCCCGGTGACGGGCCCGGGGCGCCATGGGCGCGCCTGCACGCCGACGGCACCGTCACCGCGGACCGCGGGGAGGCCCGGGACACGGCCGACCGGCTGCTGAACAGCGTCCGCGCGGCCACGGCCGGCGCCGACGAGGGCGGCCCGCAGGGCGGGCTGCTGATCGTGGACGACCTCGACGCGCTGCCGACGCCCCTGGCCCGCCGGGTGGAGCGCGCGGCCCGCGGCGGTGCCCTGCTCTCCGCCGCCGGGATACGGCTGCTGATCGGTGCCGCGCCGGATCCGGACAGCCTGCCGGAGACGGACGATCCGCGCACCGAGTTCCTGCTGCACCGCCACGTGCACCCGCGGCAGGCCCGGCTGGAGCGGATCGGCCGCTGGGTCCGCGACCCGGGCGCCGGAGACGTCCTCCTGGTCACCGGCCCGCCCGGCTCCGGCAAGACGCTGCTGCTGCAGCAGGCGGTGGACGCCCTGACGGCCGAGGGCGGCGCCGAGGTGGCGTTCGTGCTGCTGCGGGACTCCGGGGAGAAGAACCTGCCCACCCTGACGACCCACCGGCTGGCGGAGGAGGTGACGCAGCACCTGGCCCGGCACGGCGTCCGGGTCGCCCCGCAGCCCCCGGCCATCGAGATCAGCCAGGACGTGCGCGACTCCTCGGGAACCGTGACCGGGGTGCGCGCCGACACGCTGATCCTGCACGGCACCGCACCGACCGTGGACGTCCTCATGACGGCCCTGCGGCAGCGGGCGGCCACCGCGCCCGGCGGCTCCCCGGCGCCGCTGGTGATCGTGGTGGACGCGCTCAACGAACTGGCCGAGGAGCCACAGGCCGACCTGACAGGGCTGCGCCTGCTGCTGGCCGAACTGGAGCAGCGGTTCCAGCAGGACCCGGGAGCCCCGGGCCTGGGCGTGAAGATCCTGCTCTCCTCGCACGACCGCCCCGACTGGCTGCGCGGCGCCCCGGTGCTGGACCTCCAGGGAGGCGAGGCCGAGCAGGAAGTCCGGGACTACGCGCTGGCCCGGCTGTCCGGCTCCGGCCCCGGCCCCGGCTCCGTCTCCGTGGGGCACGCGAAGGAGCTCGCCGAGCAGGTGGCCCGGCTGTCCGGCGGCCTGTTCATCGTCGCCTCGGGACTGCTCGACGAGTGGGAGGAGACCGGCCGGCTGCCCGGCCCGGAGACCGGAGCCCCGGCCCGCAACGCCGCCTCCTACTTCGCCGACCGGCTGGACCGGATGCGGGAGACCGCGCTCCGCAGCGGCGACCCGCAGCGCGCCCGGGCGTGGGAGGACACCGAGCGGTTCCTCACCCTGGCGGCCCTGGTGCCGCAGGGGCTGACCCGTGACGAGTTCGCGGCCCTGTGGGCGGCCCCCACCGCGGCCGGCCGTCCCGCTCCCGTGTACCGGGCGTGGAAGAACGGGCTGGAGCAGGAGATCGCCGCCGGCCCCGCCCGCCGCTTCCTGCTCTTCCCCGAGCCCTCCGACCGCGGCGGCCGGTTCCGGGTGCTGCACCCCACCATCCGCCAGGCCGTGCTCGGCACCACCGGGCCGGAGCCCGCGGCCGGCGGGCACCACGTCCTGCGGCCCCGGCCGCCCGGCGCCACCGTCGCCGAGGAGCTGGACCGCTTCCTCTCCGTGCTCACCCCGCTGGACGGCACCGGCCGGGACTGGGATCCGGAGCACGGGAGGCTGGCCCTGGGCTCCGCGCTGGGCGTGCTGACCCGGCTGCTGGCGGCCGCCCTCCGCCCGCAGCCCGAGCCGGATGAAGTGGCGCGCGCCGAGCGGCGGCTGCGCCGGCTGCTGGAGGACTGGCGCTGGCTGGAGCTGTGCGTGGGCCACGCCCAGCACCCCGAACTGCCGCTCGGGCTGGGGCTGGTGGACCGGCAGCTGGAGGAGCTGGTGACGCTGGAGGGCTTCGACGCCGCCGCGGTGCTGCTCTGGCCGGACGGTCCGCCGGAACCGGCCGCTCCCCCGCCGGCGGTGCCGTCCGCGGAACGGCCCGCCACCGGGAACACCGCGGGCGCCGCGGGCAACGGCGGGGCGGCCAAGCCCCGGCCCCCGGTCCCGCGGCCCGGGGCGGCACCGGCACAGCCTCGCGGGCGCCGGCCCGGAACGCCGCGCTACGCCACCACCCGCCATCCCACCATCGCCGCGATCGTGACCGGGTCCTACCGCTTCCGCACCCGGGAGGAGGCGCTGGAGACCCTGCACGCGATCACCCGCAGCTTCGTGCTGTCGCGGAAGCTCAACGACCGGGAAGGGGACCCGGACCGGCCGGCCCTGTGGATCACCGGCTTCGCGCTCACACCCGAGGAGGAGGCGGGCGGCGTGCGCGGACACTACGCCCGGCTCGGCGTGGCGGACCGGGGCGGCCGCTGGACCATCACGGCCGAGAAGGTGGACACCGACGTACTTCCCCCCTTCCAGCCCAGACCCCGCCCGGGCGCGCGCCCTCCGCATCCGAACTGGGGTCATCCCGTCCTGCGCCGGGTGCGCCGCAACCAGCGGAACCCGCCCCCGGCCCCCTACCCCAGCCCGGCCCACGCGCAGCGCGATCTCGACCAGCTCCACGAGGAGTTCCCGGCCACGTCGATACCGAACCCGGGGCTGCTCTACCTCATGGTGTGGGACGGAAAGCGCCGAGCCCTGGGCGAGGAGCCGATCGTGAAGCTGATCCTGAGCATCGAGCAGTGTCCCGGCGGCTTCGTGATCCGGGCCCGGGAGAACCGCAGGCCGGACGACCAGGCGGCGGACGGGGCGGCGGACGGCCCGGAGAACGGGGCGGCCGGCGGGGCGGCGGACGGGGACGTGCCCGGAACGCCCGCCGGGGGCGGGTACGGCACCGCACGGGAGGAGTTCTGAATGGGCGTCCGGCTGTCGGACTTCCAGCAGGCGCTGCACGCCCAGGTGCCGGAACTGCCCGGCCGGGAGTGGGCGCTGCGCCCGGAGAGCCTGGCCCAGCAGATGCTGCACCAGGAGATGACCACCGGCCGGCCGCGGCCGGAGCTGGTCGCGGTCGTCTCGGCCCGGCTGCGGCAGATCACCGCGGCGACCGGGCGCGCCGGGCTGGCCACCCGCTGGTCCACCGGCCGGGCCCGGCCCCGGCTGCGGACCCGGGCCGGGGCGGTGGCCGTGATGGCCGCCTCGGCGGACGGGTCGGCGCTGCTGTTCGCCGGGCAGGACGACGCCCTGTGGCAGTGGTCCCCGGCGTCCGGGGCCGGGCCGCCCCGGCTGCTGGGCCGCTGCGGCCACCAGATCCACGCGCTGGCCCTCACCCCGGACGGCCGCACCGCGGTCACCGGGGACGCCAGCGGCGCGGTCTGCCTCTGGTCGCCCGGCGCACCGGACCCCGGACCGGTGCGGCTGGACGCGCACCGCGGCTTCTGCCGGGGCGTGGCGCTCGGCGACGACGGCGGCCCGGTGGTGTCGGTGGGCGACGACGGCCGGGTGCTCTGCCGGCCGTCGGACGGCAGCGGCGGCACACCCGGCAGCACCGTTCTGGGCACCCTGGCCGACGAACTGCCCACCGCGGTGGCGGTACTGGGCGGGCACGTGGTGACGGCGGGCCGCCGCGGCCGGGTGCACCTGCTGTCCCTGACGGCGCCGGGCACGCCCGCGCTGCTGGGCGGTCACGAGTCCGGCGGCAGCGTCGCGCTGGCCGTGGCACGCCGCCGCGGGCTGGTGGTCAGCCTGGGCCGGGACAACCGCATCCTCGCCTGGTCGCCGGACCGGCCCGGCACCGGGCCGCGGACACTGGGCGGCTACGGCCTGCCGCTGTGGGGCCTGGCCGTGGCGCACGACGAGTCGTGCGTGGTCAGCGGCGGGGCGGACGGACAGGTCATGGCCTGGCCCTTCGACGGCGGCGAGGGCCGGGTGATCCAGCGGCACGAGCGGTCGGTGACCGTGCTGACCTCCTCCGCCGGACCGCCCGCGCCCCCGGCCACGGCAACGGCCGGGACCGGGGGCACGGCAGGGACCGCGGGCACGACCGTCTACAGCGGCGGGAACGACGGCCTGATCCTGTGGTGGGAGAGCGAGCGCTCCGCAGACTCCGGCTCCTCCCGCCCTGCCGACACCTGGGCGGTCACCGCCGTGGACCCGGCCCGCCGGGTGGTCACCGGCGGGCGCCGCGGCATCCATGTCTGGGACCTCACGGACCCGGCCGGACCCCCGCGTCCGGAAGCCGTGCTCGGCGACGCGGTGGCCAACGCGCTGGCGCTGCTGGACCGGGACGGACCGCTGGTCTGGATCGCGCACGGCGGGGAACTGATGCTCACCGCGTCCCTGTCCGCCGCCGGCTCCCCCGGCGGCACCGGTCCGCTCCGCTCCCGCGGCCGCTACGACGCCGTGTGCGCGCACCCGGACCGGGTGCGCTTCCTGGCCGCCGGCCGCGAGGGAGAGGTGGAGCTGTGGGACTCCGCGCGGCGCAGCGCGGAGCCGCTGGGCTCGCACGGCGGGACCCGGGTCCGGGCCGTGGCGGTGAGCCCCGACGGGAACTGGGCGGTGACCACCGGGCACGACCGCCAGGTGCTGCTGTGGGATCTCACCCCGGCCCGGAACCACCGGGTGCTCGGCCGGCTCCAGGGCCGCGGGCGCTGCCTGGCCGTGGCGGGCGACGGCCTGGCCGTGTACTCCGGGGACGACCAGGGGCGGGTGGAGCGCTGGTCGCCGGGCGCCGCACCGGCCAGGACCCTGGTGGGCCGGCACCGGCCCGGGGCGGTGGTCAGGTCGGTGGCGGTGCTGCCGGGAGGGCATGCCGTCGCCTCCACCGCGGACGGCGGCTCGGTACGGCTGTGGTCGGCCGCGCCCGGCGGCCCGCCCGTACCGCTCACCCGGCTGGCCATGACGCACACGCCGCTGCGGCTGCTGGTGGTGCCGCCCGGCGGTCTGCTGGTGACCGACTACGGGGGCGGCCTGACCCGGCTCGACGTGCTCGGCGCCGCACCGGCGGAAGCGCCCCCCGACGGCCCGGTGGGCGGCACGGCACCGGGGGCGGCGGCCGGGCCGGCGGCGGAACCGGCCGGGGCCGCGGGCGGCGAGCCGCCCCGGCTGGTCCTCGCGGACCAGTGGTGGCTGCGGCAGCAGCACCCCCGGCCCGATCTGATGGCATTGCACGACGCCCTGGCCGGCCGGGGCCCGGTGGAGGCGCTGCTGTGCTGCCCGGACCTGCCCGAGCTGGCCGGCTTCCGGCAGGCCATGACGGCGGGCGGCTGGACGGTGGAGACCGTGCCCGCGGACCGCCCGGCGCAGCGGGACCGGCTGCTGGAGCTGGCCCGCACGGCGGCGGCCCGCGGGCCGGTGGTGCTGGTCAGCGGCGACGAGGCACTGCTGGCGTCACTCGCCCGGGCCGGTGTCCGGGCCGAGGTCCTCTCCGACCTCTCCGCCCACCGCTTCCCCTGACCCGGGCCGGGCCGGGCCGGCCGGGGGGAGTGGAGCGGGGTGGGCCGGGGCGCGGGTGGGGCGAGGGTGGGGCGAGGGTGGGGCGAGGGTCAGTGCTGCCGTCCGGCCTCCGCCGGGTGCGGACCGGCGGCGGCCCGCCAGGCCGCGGTGACGGCCTGGCGCGCCTGCGCGGTGGCGTCCGCGACATCGCCGGAGAGGGTCAGCGCGGTGCCGAGATGGACGCGCAGCGCCGGGCGGCGCACCGGAGCGGTGAGGAATCCGGCGACCTGCTTGGCCGTGGAGCCGGAGCTGATCCGCCGGGCGCCGGTCTGGCCCAGCGGCACCACCGGGGCGCCGGCGGCCAGCGCCAGCCGGGCCAGCCCGCTGCGGAACGGGCCGGGCGGCGCCTCGTCCGGGTCCACCCGGCGCGGCAGGCCGCCCTCGCCGTAGATGAGGATGACCCGCCCCGCGGCCAGCGCCGCCTCGGCGGCGTGCAGCGCCTGCGCCGCCTGGTCGGTGCCCCGCCGCACCGGCACGTGGCCCTCCCGGGCGAGCAGCCCGCCCAGCACCGGGATGCGCCACAGCCCGGCGGCCGCCAGTACCACCGGCTCGGTGCCCAGGCGGTGCAGCGCGGCGAGCACCACCGCCGGGTCGGCGAGCGAGGTGTGGTTGGCGGCGACGATGCTGCCGGGCGGGACGGCGGCACCGGGGTCGGCGGTGATCCGCAGGCGGCCGAGGAGCGGGACGATCAGGCGGGCGGCGGCGCTGAGCACGAGGGAATCCTCCGGTCCGGGCGCGGTCGGGCGCCGGTTTCCATGATCGGTGGCTGCCCGTATCATCGCCCGCCGTACCGTCCGGGGGCCTGAGTAGAAGCGCCCGAGTACCGTACCCGGCCGCGGACCGGCCCGGCGGCCGTGGTCGCGGTTCCGGCTCCGGCGTCCCGCCGGGCGGCGGGCGGCGGCGTGCCGGAGCGCCGGTCCGCGGGGTGCCCCGGGCCCCGGCGGAAGGGGGCTGATCAGGGGGTGGTTGCCGTACGGTGGGGGCCATGACGACGATGACGCCGGGCGCGAACATCCCGCTGCCCGTACGACTGGTCAGCGTGGAAGTCACCGCACCGCGGCCGCTGGACGTCTCCGGCCTGATGGTCGCGGCGGACGGCAAGGTGCGCTCCGACGCCGACTTCATCTTCTACAACCAGCCCGAGGGGCCGGGCGTGAAGCACCGTCCGGCCTCGCCCTCCGGCCCCGACTGTGTCACGGTCGACACGGCCGGGGTGCCGGCGGACATCGACAAGGTGGTCATCACCGCCAGCCTGGACGGCGGGGGCCCGTTCGCCGGCATGGAGCCGACCGCCACCGTCCGGGACGCGGCCGACGGCACGGTGCTCGCGGTGTTCACCCCGCCCGCGCTGAGCGTGGAGACGGCGCTGATCGTGGTGGAGGTGTACCGGCGGCAGGGCGCCTGGAAGGTGCGGGCGGTGGGCCAGGGCTATGCCAACGGCCTGGCCGGCATCGCCATGGACTTCGGTGTGGCCGTGGAAGAGGAGGAGCAGCCCGAGCCGCTGCCGTCCCCGGCGGTGCCGCCGGCCCCGGCCGCGCCCTCCGCTCCGGGCGCTCCGGTTTCCCCGGCCGCGCCCGCCGCTCCGGAGCCGGCGCCCGCCTGGGCCACCGGCCCGCAGACCGCGCC
>NZ_WTLH01000046.1 GCF_011421595.1 Streptomyces sp. YIM 98790
CCTCGCTCCTCACCTCCGCGGGCGGCCCCGCCCCGGCCACCGCGGCCGCCCCGGCCGTGCCCGCTCCCCCCGCCGCCACGGGCGCGCCCGCCGCCGACGGCCCGTCCTCCGGCATTCCCGCCATCCCCGACGACTTCACCGACCTGGTCACCCTCGCCCGGGAGCTGGAGGCCACCGGTCACCCGGCCGACACTCTGCTGTGGGACCGGATCGCCGAACGCGTCGCGGCCGGCGGCCATCCGCACGATCCCGCCCTGGGCCCGGCCGGACAGCTCCGGGCCGAGCTCGCCGAACAGCGCGCACGGCACGCCTCCCGCGCCGACCGGATCGACGAGGCACGCGCCGGAATGGCCGAGGCCGCCGGACTGTTCGCCGCCGCGGGCATGCCGCGCCGGGCCCTGGAGATACGGGCCCGCGCCGCCTCCTGGCTGATCCGCCAGCGGTGCGAGGACCCGGGCGACGGCGGCGCCGCCGACATCGCCGCCGACGTCGCCGCCGCCTGGGCGGAACTCGGCGCCGTCCGCCGCCGCGCCGAAGCCCTGCTCACCGGCTCCGCCGGCGGCGAGGACGGCGACCGGGACCGGGAGCGGGCCGCCGACCACTACCTCGCCGTCCTGCTCGCCCACGCCTTCGCCGCCCTGCACCGGGCCGTTGCCGAACTTCCCGACCCGGCCCCGGAAACCCTCGACCGCTTCACCTCGCTGTGCCGGACGGCGCTCGCCGAGGCCGAACGGCTGGACAGCCCCCACCACGCCGCCGGGGTCCGGCACTACACCGCCCACCTCGCCCTGCGGCGCGGCGAATGGGAGCGCGCCGCCGCCGAGGCCGAGACCGCCCTCGCCGAGCTGGAGCGGGCCGGGCGCCCGTGGCGCACCTGCTGGCCGCTGGCCACGCTGGCCCAGGTCCGGCTGGCCCAGCACCGGCCCGAGGAGACCACCGACCTGATGCACCGGGCCCTGGCCGTCGCCGCCCGCTACGGCGACCGGGAGTTCCCGGTGGGACCCGGTCATGTCATGCTCGCCGAGGCCGCCGGCCGCTCCGGCGATGTGCTCGGCGCCATCCGCCACTTCACCGAGGCCGCCGACCGCTCCGACCGGACCGGGGAGCCCGACGAGGCCGCCGGCATACGGCTGCGGCTGGCCGGCCTGCTGTCCGCCACCGGCCAGCAGGCGGACGCCGTCGCGGTGCTGGAATCCCTGGTCCGGGAGGAGGCCGCGGACCGGCTCGACGAGCGGCTGGCCGCGCAGATCCGTCTCACCCTGGGCCGCGGCCTGCGGGAACTCGGCGAGAACCGGGAGTCCGCCGAGGTGCTGCTGGCCCTGGCCGACACCGTGGCGGCCTGGCCGGACCAGGACGTCCACACCATGGTCGCGTGCGAGGCGGCACGTTCGCTGGCACGCACCGGCAACGGGGAGGCCGCCGGCGCCGCCCGCGACCGTGCCCTGGCCTCCCACCGTGCCGCCCCGCATCCGGACGCCGTGCTGGACATGCTGCGCGACCTGGCCGAGTGCGCCGTGTCCGGCGCCGGACACGGCGCCGAGGCCGCGCTCGCCCTGCTCGCCGAGGCCGACACGCTCTGCGCCGAGGCCGCAGCCGCCGGGCCCGCCGAAGGAGGCGGACCCGGCGAACCCTTCGCCGCCTGGCACCACCGGGCCCTCACCCACACCGCCCGCGCCCGCGTGCTGGTCTCCGCCGAGCGCGCCGAGGAGGCGCTGGCCGAGGCCGAACGGGCCATCCGGGCCGCCGAGGAGGGCGGCGACGAGGGCGAGGCCCACCGCGCCGAGGCGGTGCGCATCGCCGCCCTGATCGAGGGCCGCAGCCTGGACCGCCCCGGCCCGGCCCGCGAGCGTCTCGCCGACGCCGTCCGCCGCTGCCGGGCCGCCGGCCTGGACGGCCCCGCCGAGGTCCTTGAGTCCCTCCGCCGCTCCCTGCTGCCCGGGGAGGCCTAACCGCCGGGCTTGAGCGCCCCCCAGCCGTGCCAGCGCTCGATCTCGATCCAGGCACTGACCCGCGGGCTCTTCCGGTCCGGATACCGCCGGCCGGTGTAGTGCCGGGCCAGCCGGTCGATGTCCGCCAGACCCTGGTCGTCGCGCAGCTCGGCGACGCGCCCCAGCACGCTCAGATGGGTGTACCAGTTCCCCTCGTCCAGCACGGTGAGCGAGACCCGCGGGTCCCGGCGCAGGTGGGCCAGCCGCCGACGGCTCTCGTCCATGTTCACCAGCACCCGCCCCTGGTCCTCCCACAGGTACCAGGTGGCGGTCGACACCGGCTGTCCGTCCGGCCGCAGCGTGGTGATCACCGCGGGGTTCGGCTTGCGCAGTACGGCAACGGCTTCCTCGGGCAACGGCGGCCTGGGCATTCTCTCCTCCTCGGATGCTGCGGACAGTGCACGGCTCGAAGCTACTCGCGGTACGCCCGGTCCGTCCGTCCCCGCGCCGCCCGGCGGTTGCCCTGTGCAGCGACTTCTCGTAACGGCCCGCGCCGCCCTCCGCCGTGGTAGGTATCACTCTGCGGCCCGGGCCGGAGCGATTCCGGCAGGGAGCCCGGGCGGCGGGGGAGAACCATGGACACCATTCGCCCGGAGCGGCCGCGAGAGCTTCAGGATGCGCTGCGGCGGCTGTCCCGGAAGGGCAGCGTGCAGGTGGTGGCGCTGCTGGCCGTGCCGACGCTGGCGTTCTGCGCCGTGGCGGCGATCGCGGCCTGGTCCGGCCAGGCCCGGCAGGACGGCTGCAGCAGCCTGTTCGTGGTGCTGACTCTCGCCGATCTCGCGGACCATGAACTGCAGGGCGCGGACTACCGTGTCCACCCGCTGCACGCCGCCGCGAGTCCATGGAGAACGAGCGCCGCCGGAGCCGTCGCCGGCTCCAGCGGCTCGGCAGTGTCCGCAGACAGGCGCATCGTCACCGGGACAAGCGGCTCCTGGAAAGCGAGCTGGACGAACTGGAACGGGCGGCCGGCTACCCCATCGGCCGGGGGGTGGTCCGGCTGCTGTCCGTCATGCCGGGGCTTGTCGCGCTGGTGAAGCTCGGGGACGAGCTCAGCAGGGCCCTGTAGACCCGGGCCGCTCAGCACTCGACGACGTTGACGGCGAGGCCGCCGCGGGCGGTCTCCTTGTACTTGACCTTCATGTCGGCGCCGGTCTCCTTCATGGTCTTGATGGCCTTGTCCAGGGAGACGTGGTGGCGGCCGTCGCCGCGGAGGGCGAGCCGGGCGGCGGTGACGGCCTTGACCGCGGCCATGCCGTTGCGCTCGATGCACGGGATCTGGACGAGGCCGCCGACCGGATCGCAGGTCAGGCCGAGATTGTGCTCGATGCCGATCTCGGCGGCGTTCTCCACCTGTTCCGGGGTGCCGCCCAGCACCTCGGCCAGACCGCCGGCCGCCATGGAACAGGCCGAGCCGACCTCCCCCTGGCAGCCCACCTCGGCGCCCGAGATGGAGGCGTTCTCCTTGAACAGCATGCCGATGGCCGCGGCGGCGAGCAGGAAGCGGATCACACCGTCGTCGTCCGCACCCGGTACGAACCGGGTGTAGTAGTGCAGCACCGCCGGGATGATGCCGGCCGCGCCGTTGGTGGGAGCGGTGACCACCCGGCCGCCGGCCGCGTTCTCCTCGTTGACCGCCATCGCGCAGAGGGTGACCCACTCCATGGCGGTCTCCGCGCGGTCGCCCTCGGCGCGCAGCTGGCGGGCGGAGTGCGCGGCGCGGCGGCGGACCTTCAGCCCGCCGGGCAGGATGCCCTCCTGGGCCAGCCCGCGCCGCACGCAGTCCCGCATGGTGTGCCAGATGCGCAGCAGGGAGGCGCGGATCTCCTCCTCGGTGCGCCAGGACTTCTCGTTCTCCAGCATCAGGGCCGAGACGGACAGGCCGGTCTCGCGGGTGAGGCGCAGCAGTTCGTCGCCGGTGCGGAAGGGGTGGGGCAGCCGGGTGTCGTCCAGCTTGATGCGGCCCGCGCCGGCGGCGTCCTCGTCCACCACGAAGCCGCCGCCCACCGAGTAGTAGGTCTTGGCGAGCAGCGGGGCGCCGCCGGCGTCGCAGGCGGTGAGCACCATGCCGTTGGCGTGGTGCGGCAGGGAGCGGCGGCGGTGCAGCACGATGTCCCGGTCGGGGTCGAAGGGGACGGTGTGCGCGGTGCCCAGGTCGGCGGCGAGCAGGGCGAGGGCGCCGGAGGCGCGGACCCGGTCCAGGGCGGTGTCGGCGTGGCCGATGTCCACGGTGTCGGGGGTGTGGCCCTCCAGGCCGAGCAGCACGGCCTTGGGCGTGCCGTGCCCGTGGCCGGTGGCGCCCAGCGAGCCGTAGAGCTCGGCGCGCACCGTGCGGGTGACGGCGAGCAGGCCCTCGCTCTTCAGCCGGCGGGCGAACATCCGGGCCGCGCGCATCGGCCCGACCGTGTGCGAGCTGGACGGCCCGATGCCGATGGAGAACAGGTCGAAGGCGGAGAGGGCCATGGGGCGGACTCCTTTGTCCGGTGTTTCCGGGTACGGCAGGGGCGGTCCGGGGGCCGCCGCCGGACGGGGGTGGGGCCGGCGGCGGCCGGGTGCCGGCCGGGGCGTGGCCGGCCGGGGCGTCCGGGTGGTCCGCAGGTCAGCGGGCCAGGCCGGGGTAGAGCGGATGCCGGTCGGCCAGGGCGGCGACCCGGCGCTTCAGCGGCTCGGCGTCGTGGCCGGGCCGCAGGGTCCCGGCGATGATGTCGGCGACCTCCGCGAAGTCCTCGGCGGTGAAGCCGCGGGTGGCCAGTGCGGGGGTGCCGATCCGCAGGCCCGAGGTCACCATGGGCGGCCGCGGATCGTCGGGGACGGCGTTGCGGTTGACGGTGATGCCCACCTCGTGCAGCCGGTCCTCGGCCTGCCGCCCGTCCAGCTCGGAGCGGCGCAGGTCGACCAGGACCAGGTGGACATCGGTGCCGCCGGAGAGCACGGACAGGCCGGCCTCGGCGGCGTCCGGCCGCATCAGCCGCTCGGCGAGCAGCCGGGCGCCCTCCACGGTGCGCCGCTGCCGCTCGCGGAACTCCGCGCTCCCCGCGATCCGGAAGGCCACCGCCTTGGCGGCGATGACGTGCTCCAGCGGCCCGCCCTGCTGGCCGGGGAAGACCGCGGAGTTGATCTTCTTGGCGTGCTCCGCCCGGGAGAGGATGACGCCGCCGCGCGGGCCGCCCAGCGTCTTGTGGGTGGTCGTGGTGACGACATCGGCGTACGGCACCGGGCTGGGGTGCAGGCCCGCGGCCACCAGCCCGGCGAAGTGCGCCATGTCCACCATGAGCAGGGCGCCGGTCCGGTCGGCGATCTCCCGGAAGGCGGCGAAGTCCAGGTGGCGCGGGTACGCCGACCAGCCCGCGATGATCAGCTTGGGGCGGTGCTCGGCGGCCAGCCGGGCCACCTCCTCCATGTCCACCCGGCCGGTGGCGGGGTCGACGTGATAGGCCACGACGTTGTAGAGGCGGCCGGAGAAGTTGAGCCGCATGCCGTGGGTGAGGTGGCCGCCGTGCGCCAGGTCCAGGCCGAGCACGGTGTCGCCCGGCTGGAGCAGCGCGAACAGCGCCGCGGCATTGGCCGAGGCGCCGGAGTGCGGCTGGACGTTTGCCGCCTCCGCGCCGAACAGCTCCTTGACCCGGTCCCGGGCCAGGGACTCGATGACGTCCACATGCTCGCAGCCGCCGTAGTAGCGGCGGCCCGGATAGCCCTCGGCGTACTTGTTGGTGAGGACCGAGCCCTGGGCCTGGAGTGCCGCCAGCGGGGCGAAGTTCTCCGAGGCGATCATCTCCAGGGTGGACCGCTGACGGTGCAGCTCGGCGTCGACGGCGGCGGCGACCTCCGGGTCCACCTCGTCGAGCGGCCGGTTCAGCAGGGAGGAGGGGCGGGCGGGCATGCGGCATTCCTCGGGTGACGGGGACGGCGGCGACGGGGACGGCGGCGAGGGGAGCGGTGACGGTGACGGTGACGGCGGGGTCAAGGCGTCACTCGCTGAGGAAGGCGGTGTACTCGTCGGCGGTGAGCAGCTCGGGCTCACCGGCGGAGGTGTCCACCCGCACCTTGAACAGCCAGCCGGCCTCGAAGGGCGAGGAGTTCACCAGCGACGGGTCGGCCACCACGTTCTGGTTGACCTCGGTGACCTCGCCGCTGACCGGTGAGTAGAGATCGCTGACCGACTTGGTGGATTCGAGTTCGCCGCAGGTCTCGCCGGCGCTCACCGCGCTGCCGGCCTCGGGGAGCTCGACGAACACCACGTCGCCCAGCGCGCCGGCGGCGTGGGCGGTGATGCCGACCGTCGCCACGCCGTTCTCGGCGGGGGACAGCCACTCGTGCTCTTTGCTGTAGCGGAGCTGCTCGGGGTTGCTCATGGGGTGGATTCTCCCGGATGAAGACGGTGTCTGCGCAGGTGAAGGAAACGGCGTGGAGTGAAGGCCGGCGGGCCCTCCGGGCCCGGTGCCGGCCCGTGCTCAGCGTTCGCGCCGGTAGAAGGGCAGTGCGGTGACCGCGGCCGGCTGCCGGGTGCCGCGGATGTCCACGGCCACGCCGGAGGTGCCGGCCGGGGCGGGGGCGGCGTACCCGGCGTCGACGTACGCCATGGCGATCGGCACGCCCAGGGTGGGCGAGGGGGCGCCCGAGGTGACCTCGCCGATGACCGTGCCGTCCGGCCCGGTGACCGGGTAGCCGGCCCGCGGCACCCGGCGGCCCTCGGAGACCAGGCCGACCAGCGTGCGCGGCGGGCTGCTCTCCGCCCTGGCGGCGGCGGCCTCCAGCGCGGCGCGGCCCACGAAGTCGCCGGGCTTGCCGAACGCGACCACGCGGCCGAGCCCGGCGTCGAAAGGCGTGGTGTTCCGGGTCAGTTCGTGCCCGTACAGCGGCATGCCCGCCTCCAGCCGCAGGGTGTCGCGGCAGGACAGGCCGCACGGCACCAGGCCGGTCCCGGCCTCGGCCCCGGCCTCGGTGAGCGCCTGCCACAGCGCTTCGGCGTCGGCCGGGGCGGCGAACAGTTCGAAGCCGTCCTCCCCGGTGTAGCCGGTGCGGGCGATCATCGCGGGGACACCGGCCACGGTGCCGGGCAGCCCGGCGTAGTACTTCAGCCCCTGCAGGTCGGCATCGGTGAGGCGGGCCAGGACGCCCTGCGCGGCCGGTCCCTGGACGGCGATCAGCGCGTACGCGTCGCGGTCGTCGCGCACCGCGGCGTCGAAGCCGGCCTGCCGCTCGTGCAGGGCGTCCAGCACGGTCTGCGCGTTGGCGGCGTTGGCGACCACCAGGTATGCGGTCCCGGCGGTGCGGTAGACGATCAGGTCGTCGAGGATGCCGCCGTCGGCGTCGCAGATCATGGTGTAGCGGGCGCGGCCGGGGGCGAGTGCGGAGAGGTGCCCCACCAGGGCGTAGTCCAGCAGGGCGCCGGCGGCCGGGCCGGTGACGGTGATCTCGCCCATGTGGGAGAGGTCGAACAGGCCGGCGCGGGTGCGCACCGCCTGGTGCTCCTCGCGCTCGCTGCCGTAGCGCAGCGGCATCAGCCAGCCCGCGAAGTCGGTCATGGTGGCGCCCAGGGCGCGGTGCACGGCCTCCAGCGGGGTGCTGCGCGGGGCCGTCGGCTCGGGTGCGGGGTCGGCGGTGGCGGTCATGGGGATGGCTCCCAGGGGGTCGTGGAAGGCGGAGAGGTGCGTGGACGCACCCGTCTTCTCGCCCTCCCCATCTGTCATCAACACCTGAGAGGTTCGCCACAGCCCGCGTGGTGCCGTGCTGCGGGCGGTGGTTTGCACCGTGGGTGGGACCGCCCGCGGCAGGCGGGGCGGTCCGCTTTTCAGATCTGCCTTCCGTACGCGGTAGGTGGGCCTGAGAGATTCAAGGGAGGACTTGCTCCTTCGGCGCCCCGGTGGAGCCGGACGCCCGGCGGGCCATGGCTGGTCCGAGGGTGTCCGGGCCGGGGACTCTCCCGCGCGCGGTCGAGCGGCCGGTGTTCGGTTGTGCGTTCATCATCGCACGGCGCGCGCGGCGGCATGCCGCGGCCCGCCATCCGGGGGTGCCGGTGATGACGGGCCGTCCGCCGCGGGTAAGCGGCTGCGGGTCGGCGGGAGCGGAGCCGGGGGAGGGCGGGGGAGGGCGGGAGGGGTCAGGGCAGCCGGGACAGCGGCAGGCCCTCGGGCACGTCGGGAGCCGGCCGGTCGGCGGCGGGCCGTCCGGGCCGGGGCCGGTCGGCCGTGGGCCGGTCGGCTCCGGGGCGGTTCAGCGCGGGGCGGTCCAGGGTGGTGCGGTCGGGGGCCGGCAGCTCGGTTGCCGGGATGCCGCCGCCGGGCAGCCCGGCCGGGTCCTGGAGCTCCGCTGCGTCCGGGCGCTCGGCCTCGGGCGGTTCCGGCAGCTCCGGCAGCTCCGGCAGTTCCGGCAGGCCGGGCAGCTCCTCCAGCCCGGGAGCCGAGCCCGGTGTGCTGGGAAGCCCGGGCAGCTCGGGCAGTTCCGGCAGCAGGGTGTTCACGTCGGGCAGCAGGCTGCCCAGGTCCGGCAGGCCGAGTCCGCCCGGCAGCCCGGCGAGCAGGCTGTCCAGCAGACCGGTGAGCAGGTCGAGCAGCGTGCCGAGCAGCTCGCCGATCAGATCCAGCGTGGCGTTCGGATCGGCGGCGGCCACCGCGGCGGAGAGCGCCTCGAAGTCCTCCTCCAGCGGCGCGGTCATGCCGCGCAGTTCCTCCGGGGTGGCCGCGCCCGTCTCACCGGCCCGCTCCAGCAGCGGCCGGAGCGAGTCGAGCACCTGGTCCCGGGCCTCCTCGACCTCCTGGACCTCCCGCGCCATCCGGTCCCGCACCGTCTCCCGGACATCCCCGGCCTCTGTCCCCGCCTCCGCCTCCGCCCCCGCTTGCGCCCCCGGTCCGGCGGAGTCCTGTGGCGTGGCGCCTGCGGCATCCCCTCCCTGGTCGGCCGCCACGGCGAGGGTGGTGGCCCCCGTGGGGACACGTTCGGTGCCCGTGGCCAGGGCCGGGCCGGCGAAGCCGAGCAGCACGGCGCCCGCCGTCGCGGCGGCGGCCACGGCGGTGCCGATCGCTGTCGTCATGGTCTCGCTCTTGCGGTTCACGCGCATCAGGAGCCTCCGTCTGGTCCTGTGATCGGGGAACGGAAGGTGCGGGGGGCCCGCATTCCGCCAGCGTGCGGGGGGTCCGCACGCTCCGCAATCGGAGCGCAGCGCACGGTGTCCATTCGGGTGGGACGGCTCCGGGCGGCCCGCCCCGGCCGTCCGCGGCCCGGCCCGGCGGCGATCTCCCAGGTGAACGGCCGGTGCATCACCGCGCCTTGCTCGTCTATGGTGCGAGCCATGACGGATCTGGCGCCGGGAGCGGGCACGCGGGCCACTTCATGGCCCTGCAACGAGCTGGAGAAGACCCTCGACGAGTCGGTCGGCATGCCCGACGCCGGCCCGCGGCTGCTCCAGGTGCTGGCGCGCAGCCCGCTGTGGGTGCCCCTGCCCGATGGCGGGGGGCCGGACAGTCCCTCCCTCAGCCTGCCCACCCTTGCCATCGACGGCGGGGTGTACGTCCCGGTGTTCAGCTCGGCCGAGCAGTTCCTGACGGCCGCCGGCACCCACCTGTCGTATGCCATCGCGCCCGGCTGGGAGTTCGCCCGCGGCCTGCCGCCGCAGGCCGGCATCGTGGTCAATCCCGGCGGCACCATCGGCGCGCCGGTGCCGCCCAAGGCGGTCGCCGAGCTGTGCCGGGCCACGCCGGGGCAGCGGCTGGCCGGGCAGCCCAGCGGCGCCCGGATGCGGCTGTTCGAGCCCGACTGGCAGGAGGAACCGGTCGACTTCCTCGGTGCGGCGGCCGGCGAGCTGGCGGCGCTGGGCTGGGTGCGTACCGCCCGGCGCGGCCTGGCCAGCGCCGAGGGCGGGCCGCCGGCCCTGTACATCGGGGTGGAGACCGATCTGCTGGAGCCGCAGATCCGGGTCATGGTGCAGGGCGCGCTGGGGCGGGCGCTGGCCCGCCAGCCGGTGCGCTGGCCGGTGCAGCTGCTGCTGCTGGACGCCGCCGAGGACCCGGTCGTGCACTGGATGCGCCAGTGCCTCACCCCCTTCTACGACCGCGACCGGTGACCCCGCGCCGGGCCTCCGCCCGGTGCGCGGAGGCCCGGTGCGCGGGGAGCCGGTGCGCGGGGAGCCGGTGCGCGGACGGCCCGCCGCCCGGACCGGCGCGGAGCGGCAGGCGCTGGGCGGCCGTCGGCTTGCCGGCGGGGGTCGCCCGGCTGGTTACATGACGGGTGGGGCGGACGGGCCGCACGGGCCTGCGGAAGCGAGGAGGACCAGGCGGGTGAGCACGGCGAGCGAGGGCGGCGCGGGGCGCGGCGTCGAGGAGCTGCTGCCCCATGTCACGCCCGAGCGCCCGGACCTCTACGAGGCGCTGCTCGCCGCCCTGGCCGAGGGCCAGGTGTGGATGCTGCTCTGGCACGGCAGCCCGGGGGAGGAGGACGCCCAGTACGGCAGCCTGGAGGTGGCCGGCCACGGCTACGCGCCCTGCGTCACCTCCGAGCGGGAACTGGCCGCCAGCGGCTGGAACCGGGCGTTCGAGGTGGTCAGGGGCCGGGACATCGCCGCCGCGCTCTACCGCGACCACTGGGGGCTGTGGCTCAACCCGCACGCCGCGGGCGGCGGGATGGGCATCCCGTGGCTGGACCTGCGCCGCATCGCGGGCGGTCTGGACCGGCTGCCCGCCGGGCCGCTGCGCATCGGCGAGCCCAGCGTGGCCGCCCAGCCCTTCTACGACGAACTGGTCCGCCAGGCACTGCGCACCCGGGCGCTGCGCAGCCTGCGCCGGGCCTGGGTGCAGCCGGCCGTGGGAGCCCCGTACCTGGTCATCGGCCTGGAGGTGGACGAGGGCGGCGGGGAGGAGGCGGCCGAGTCGGTGCGTGCCATGATGCGCCGGGCGGTCACCGCCGTGCCGGAGGGCCTGGCCGTGGGCACGGTCGCCATGGCCGACGCCTACGATCCGGTGGCGATGTGGCTGCGCGCCAACACCCGGCCGTTCTACGACCGGGACGCGCCGGCGCCCGCGCCGCGCCACGGGGTCTACCCGCCTCCGGCGCAGCCGGCCGGCGGCGAGGGCTACGGCTACCCCCACCCGCATCCGCTGCCCGGTACCTGAGGCCGCGGGGCCTGCGGCGAGAATCGCGGGGTGGAACTGTTCACCCCCGATCTCCAGCGCTGGCTCGATCTGGCCGGGATCTTCGTCTTCGCCATCTCCGGCGCCCTGCTGGCGGTGCGGAAGAACTTCGACGTCATCGGCATCGCCCTGCTGGCCTTCGCCACCGGGCTGGGCGGCGGCATCTTCCGCGACCTGGTCATCGGCGCGGTGCCGCCGGCCGCCTTCGGTGATGCCGGCTATTTCCTCACCCCGCTGGTGACCAGCGTGCTGGTGATCTTCCTCCATCCGCAGGTGGAGCGGATCAACCGGGCGGTGCAGGTCTTCGACGCGGCCGGGCTCGGCTTCTTCTGCGTGGTCGGCACCATCAAGGCGCACGAGTACGGGCTCGGGGCCTTCGCCGCCGCCGCGCTGGGCGTGGCCACCGCCGCCGGCGGCGGTGTGGTGCGCGATGTGCTGGCCAATGAGGTGCCGCTGCTGCTGCGCTGGGACCGGGAGATCTACGCGGTGCCCGCGATGGTGGGTGCCGGATCGGTGGCGCTGCTGCTGCACTACGACGCGCTGAACGATCTGACCATGGCGCTGTGCGTGCTGACGGCCTTCGCGCTGCGGCTGCTGGCGCTGCACCACGGCTGGCGGGCGCCGCGCGCCTGGCGCCGCCGCAGCGCCCGCGCCGAGGACGGCTGACCCTCCGCGCGCTCCGCGGCACCGGGTGTCTGCGCGGACGCGGGCTGCGGTTCATCGCAAAGCTACCGCTTAGTAGGATGTGGTGCTAGGGTGCCGCCCATGGGTGAGCAGCACACGGCCGCCGCGGCCGGCACGGGGGAGAGCGAGTTCGACCGCGACACCGGCGTGGTGCGCGCGGAGCCCGGCGTCTACCACGCCGAGGTCTCCGGCGGCTGGTCCATCGTCAGCGCGGTCAACGGCGGCTACCTGACCGCCCTGCTCGGCCGCGCCCTGGCCGACACCCTGCCGCACCCGCATCCCTTCACCGTCACCGCGCACTTCCTGACCGCCACCCGCCCCGGTCCGGCGGTCATCCGCACCTCGGTGGCCCGCGCCGGCCGCAGCCTGTCCACCGGCTCCGCCTCGCTCTGGCAGCCCGGCCCGGACGGCAGGGAAACCGAGCGCATCCGGCTGCTGGGCACCTACGGAGATCTCTCCCGGCTCACCGACGACGTGCGGACCAGCGCCAAGCCGCCCGCCCTGCCCCCGGCGGAGGAGTGCCTCCCGGTGTCCGACACCCCCGAGGGCACGGTGCCCGGTGACGTCACCATGCTGGACCGGCTGGCCGCCCGCCTCGACCCGGCCACCGTCGGCTGGGCCCTGGGCCGGCCCTCCGGGCGGGGCGAGGTGAGGGGCTGGTTCGCCCTGGCCGACGGCCGGGACCTGGACCCGCTCGCCCTGCTGCTGGTCGGCGACGCGCTGCCGCCCACCGCCTTCGATCTCGGCCTGGCCAGCGCCTGGGTG
Organism: Streptomyces sp. YIM 98790; assembly: GCF_011421595.1. Classification (GTDB taxonomy): domain Bacteria; phylum Actinomycetota; class Actinomycetes; order Streptomycetales; family Streptomycetaceae; genus Streptomyces. The sequence continues at coordinate 12,557 of NZ_WTLH01000046.1, forward strand.
CCGACCGTCGAGTACACCACCCATGTGCGGGCGCTGCCCGCGCCCGGCCCGGTCCGGGTGTCCGTCACCACCCGCAACCTGGCCGGCGGCTTCCTGGAGGAGGACGCCGAGGTGTGGGACGGCGCCGACCGCCTGGTCGCCCAGTCCCGGCAGCTCGCCCGCGCGCCGCGCGACTGAGCCGCCGCCGTCCGTCCCCCGGCGCCCGCCCGCCGGTGACACGGCCCGGCCCCCGGGCCGGCCCCGGGCGAGCGGATCACCCCCCCNGCAGCCGGCCCGCGGCTAGGCCGGGCCCTCCGGCGCGGCCCCGGCCGGCGCCGCCTCCGCCCCGGCCGGGAACACCTCCGCCAGCACCTCGGCCACCGGCCGCACCGGTGCCGGCGGCACGGAGCCCGCCGGTCCCAGATCGCGCTGCCAGTGGCTGACGTCCCGCCAGGCGCCGTGCTTCCACCCCACCGCGTGCAGCGTGCCCAGATGGCGGAACCCGAGCGCCCGGTGCAGCCGCTCGCTGCCCGGATTGGGCAGCCCGATCCCCGCGTGCACCGTGCGGAACCCCTGCGCGGCGAGGGTCGCCAGCAGTCGCTGGTACAGCGCCCGGCCGGTGCCCCGGCCGGTGTGACCGGGCGCGAGATAGACGACCGACTCGGCCGTCCAGGCGTAGGCGCCGCGTTCGCTGTACGGCCCCGCGTAGGCCACCCCGGCCACCCGCCCGCCTCCGGCCTCCGCCACCCACCAGGGGTAGCGGCCGGCCGTCCGCCGCCACAGCGCCTCCCACTCCGCCACCTGCTGCGGCTCGGTGCGGAAGTTGACATGCGAGGTGGCGATGTAGTGATTCACGAGCGCGCACACCGCGGGCAGATCGGCCGCGGCGGCGGGCCGCAGCCGGACCGGTGGGACGGGGGCCGGAGGGGTGAGCATGCGTCCCATCCTCGCAGGCGCCTGTGACGGCCCGGCGGTACGCTGGCGAAGGAAGCCGCATAAGCGTACGAAAGAGGGCATTTCATGTATGCCGTGAAGAGCACGCTGCCGGATGACACCCTCAAGATCGTGGGCGAGGCGCTCCAGGGCGCGCTGGTCGACCTCATCGACCTCTCCCTGGTCGCCAAGCAGACCCACTGGAACGTGATCGGCCACCGGTTCCGTTCCGTCCACCTCCAGCTCGACGAGGTCGTGGCCAGCGCCCGTGCGCACTCCGACACGGTCGCCGAACGGGCCGCCGCGCTCGGCCTCTCGCCCGACGGCCGGGCCGCCACCGTGGCCCACACCACCAGCATCAAGACCGCGCCGGAGAGCTGGCAGAAGGACAACGAGGCGGTGCAGACCCTGGTGGACGCGCTCGGCGCGGTCATCGAGCGCAACCGCGAACGCATGGACGCGGTCGGCAAGGTGGACACCGTCACCGAGGACATCTTCATCCAGTTCGTGAAGGACCTGGAGAAGCACCACTGGATGTTCCAGGCCGAGAACGAGTCCTGAGCGGCGGCTGACGGGCCTTCTGCCGGAAACGGACGGTGAGCGGCATGGTCAAGGCACTGCTGGAGGGCGGGCCGGGCGAGCTCCCGGAGCGCGTCGTGTCCGCCATTCCGCCCGAGGAGGAGATCAAGATCCCCTTCCGCGGCGGCTACGAGCACTTCCGCGCCACCACCCGCCAGGCGGACACCATGGAGGGCCGGCTCCCGGTCTACGAGTGGTGGGAACGCACCGAGATCGCCGAGTGATCGCCGCGTGACCCTGGCCCCGGCGTGGCGCGCCCCGCGCCACGCCGGGAAACCGGCCGGCGGCGTTCAGTTCTCACGTGACCCGGCCCGCCACCCGGCACCACGCCGCCTTCTCCCGGCTGCTGCAGCAAGAGCTCCGGGCGCGCTGCTCAACGCTCCGGAGCCCCGTGACGGACTGGCCGAGACCGCGGGGCCGCCGCACTGCGCTCTGCCCCTCGTTCTCCAGGGCGAGCCCTCGCGATCCAGCGATCCGTCCGCCGGCCCGGGCGGGACGGGCGCCGGGGGTGCGCCCGGCCCGGCGGCTCGTGACGGCCGCCGCCCATGCGGGGCGCAGGGCATCGAACGGGACCGAACGGCCCTGGTGGTCGGGGCCGAAGACCCTCAAGGATGTCAGTGGTGCCCCGTAGGTTGGTCAGCATGGAGAGGGAAGTGAGTCCCCATACTCCGGACATGACCGATGTCCGGGATTCTGCCCCGGTTCAGCCACCCGCGCAGGGGGGTTCCGTGACGGAGGCCAACGAGGCGATCCGCCGCTATGTCGCGCTCCACGGCCCCCGGCCGTGGAGCGCCGCCGAGCGCGCCGAGCTCCAGCGCCTCTACGCCGCCTGGCTGTCCGCCGTGCGGAACGGCATCGACCAGGCCGCGTGACGGCGGCCACCCGGCCCGCCCCTCCGTCTCTCCCCGCTTCTGCTTCTTTTCCCCGTTTCCTTCCCGGCTCCTTCCCGCCGCCCCGCCCGGTGCCGTTACTCTGCGCTGAGCGGAGGTGGGCGGATGGTGCGCGTGATGCTGGTGGAGGACCACCCGGTGGTGCGGCTGGGCCTGCGGACCGTCATCGAGAGCCAGCCCGATCTGCGGGTGGTGGCCGAGGCGGGCACGGGCGCCGAGGCGCTGCGGCTGGCCCGGGAGCTGCGGCCGGAGCTGGTGGTGCTGGCCCTGCGGCTGGAGGGGGCCTTCCAGGGAGCGGACATCTGCCGCTCGGTCAAGCGCCTGCCGCAGCCGCCGCCGGTGCTCGTCTACACCGCCTACAACGCCCCCGAGCAGGTGACCGCCAGCTACTTCGCCGGGGCCGACGGCTTCCTCTACAAGGGCGCCTCCTCCGAATCGCTGCTCACCGCCATCCGCGCCGTGCGCCGGGGACAGCGGGTCTGGCTGCCGCTCACCGGCCGGCCGCCCGCCGGGCCCTCCGGCGAGGCCGCTCCGGCGCTGACCGCGCGGGAACGGGAGGTCCTGGGACTGATGCTGCTGCACCGCACCAACCAGCAGATCGCCGATGCCCTGCATCTGGAGCTCACCACCGTGAAGACCCATGTCCGGGGGGTGCTGCGCAAGCTCGGCATCGCCACCCGGCGCGACCTGCTCTCCCGGCCCGGCCCGGCCGCCGCCGCCGAAGGGAGATTTCCTCCCTGAGGGAGGAAGCCCGCCGCCGCGCCCGGCTGGTGAGCTGGGGACATGACTCCGGCTACCGCCCTGGACCTGGCCGCCCGGCGTGATCTGGCGGTGCGGGCCGCCGTGGAGCAGCGGCTGCTCACCGACGACGAACCGCTGCTCGCCCTGCTCGACCTGACCGCCGTCCGCGACACCGTGCGCGCGCTGCACGCCGGTTTCGCCGAGGTCGCCGCGCCCGGCCAGCAGGTGCTGCACACCTTCGCGGTCAAGGCGTGCTCCCTGGTGCCGGTGCTGCGGCTGCTGCACGGCCTCGGCGTCGGCTGCGAGGCGGCCAGCCCCGGGGAACTGGCCCTGGCCCGCGCCGCCGGGGTCCCGGCCGGGCGCATCGTGCTGGACTCCCCGGCCAAGACCGGCGCGGAGCTGCGCGAGGCGCTGCGGCTGGGCGTCGCGGTCAACGCCGACAACGTCCAGGAGCTGCACCGGCTGGACGCCCTGGTGTCCGGGGCGTCAGGGACGTCCGGGATGTCCGGGGTGTCCGGGGTGTCCGGCGTACCGGCGCCCGCCGCCGGTCCGGGCTCTCCCGGGACGCCCGCCCGCCCCGCCCTCGGCATCCGGGTCAACCCCCAGCTCGGCGCGGGCTCCATCGGGGCCATGAGCACCGCCACCGTCACCTCGAAGTTCGGCATCCCGCTGGCCGACCCGGGCGCCCGCGAGTGGCTGGTACGGGCCTTCCTGGAACGGCCCTGGCTGACCCGGCTGCACTGCCACGTCGGCTCCCAGGGCATGCCCACCGAGGTCATGGCGGCCGGCGCCCGCGCCCTGCTGGAGCTGGCCGACGAGATCAACGAGGCCGCCGGTGAGCAGCGCGTCACCACCCTCGACATCGGCGGCGGCCTGCCGGTCAACTTCACCTCCGACGAGGCCGTCCCCACCCATGCCGAGTACGCCCGGCAGCTTCGGGCCGCCGCCCCCGGGCTGTTCGACGGCCGCTACGGCCTGGTCACCGAGTTCGGCCGGTCGCTGATCGCCAAGGCCGGCCTGGTGGTTGCCCGGGTGGAGTACGCCAAGACCTCCGGCGGCCGGCGGATCGCCGTCACCCACGCCGGGGCGCAGATCGCCACCCGGACCGTTTTCGCCCCCGGTGCCTGGCCGCTGCGGGTGGCCGCCTACGATCCGCGGGGCCGGCCCAAGCAGGCGCAGCCGGTCCGGCAGGACGTGGCCGGCCCCTGCTGCTTCGCCGGTGACCTGGTCGCCCGCGACCGGCTGCTGCCCCGCCTCGACCAGGGCGATCTGGCCGTACTGCTGGACACCGGCGCCTACTACGCCTCCACCCCGTTCGGCTACAACAGCCTGCCCCGCCCGGCCGTGTACGGCGTCACCTTCGGCGCCGACCATGCGCCGTCGCTGTCGGTCATCCGCCGCCCGCAGACGCTGGCCGAACTCGTCGCCGAATCCGGCGGCTGAGCGGCCGTGCGGCCGTGCGGCCGACCCGCCGCGAGGGCTGAGCCGGGCCGGGCCGCGCCGGAGCCCGTCAGACCGCGCGGACCATCTCGATGTAGCGCTCCCAGTCCCAGTGCGGACCCGGGCAGATACGGACAACGTCCGGCACCTCGTTGTGGCCGATGATGTGCTCCCGGTCCACCGGAATGCCGTACCGCCCGCAGATCCCCGCCACCAGCCGCGCCGAGGACTCGTACATGGCGTCCGTCAGATAGGAGGGATCGTCCGCCCAGCCCTCGTGCTCGATGCCCACGCTGCGCTCGTTGTAGCCCCGGTGCCCGGCGTGGTACGCCACGTCCAGCTCCCGTGCCATCTGCGCCACGTGCCCGTCCGCCGACCGCACCACATAGTGGGTGGAGGCCCGGTGCGAGGGGTCCTGGAAGACCCGCAGCGTGATGTCGTAGGTCGCCTCCGGCATGTGGATCACCACCCGGTCGACGGTGTAGTCCCGCGGCCGGTTGGCCCGCCGCAGATTGGCCGCCGAGGCCGGTATCCACTCCGCACCCGGATGGTCCACCTCGCCCTCCACCCGGGGCACGTCCGCCCCCGAGTGGCGCCACCACCACTCCTCCAGGCGCTCCCGCTGCCCATAGGCGGTGCCCAGCGCGAAGGCGCCCACCGCGCCGGTGAGCAACGCCCGCCGCCCGGTCCCGCGCCTGGGCCGCCCGCGGTGCCCCGCACCGGCGGAACGGCCGTCCCCCGTCGTCTCGCTCATCTCATCCTCCGGTGGAAGAACGCCGTTGCGGCCCCCGGCGGTTCCGCGTCCCGGCCCGCGCCCGCGCCCGGGGCGTGCAGCGCCGGCGTGCCGCCCTGGCCGCCGCGTCACACCGCGTCACACCGCGTCACAATGCGCCACGCCACGTCACGAGGCGTCACGCCGCGTCACACTGCGTCGCATCGGGTCTCACGAGGTCACACCGGGTCATGCGGGGTCACGCGGGGTCGCACCGGGCCACTCCGTGCCGGGCCGGGGCCGCGCAGGGCCGTACCCGGCTGTCAAGGCCGCATAGCGCCAACCGCGCCCGCCGTCGCGCTGCCGTCCTGCCGCCCTGCCGCCACCCGCCCGCGCCGGGCGGCCCGGCCCCCGCGCTTACAATCGGCCCCACCATGCCCTACTTCGACCACGCCGCCACGACCCCCATGCTGCCCGAGGCCCGGGACGCCATGGCGGCCCAGCTGTCGCTCACCGGCAACGCCTCCGCCCTGCACGCGGCCGGCCGGCGGGCCCGCCGCACGGTCGAGGAGGGCCGGGAGCGCCTCGCCGCGGCGCTCGGCGCCCGCCCCGGCGAGGTGGTCTTCACCAGCGGCGGCACCGAGGCCGACAACCTCGCGGTCAAGGGCCTGTACTGGGCGCGGCGGGACGCGGACCCGCGGCGCACCCGGGTGCTGGCGAGCCCGGTGGAGCACCATGCCGTGCTGGACACCGTCCAGTGGCTGGCCGACCACGAGGGCGCCCGGGTGGAGTGGCTGCCGGTCGACGCCCACGGCCGGGTGCATCCCGACGCCCTGCGGGAGGCGATCGCCGCCGGCCCGCACGGCCCGGACGACGTCGCGCTGGCCACCGTGATGTGGGCGAACAACGAGATCGGCACGGTGATGCCGGTTGCCGCGCTGGCCGCGGTCGCCGCCGAGCACGGCATCCCGATGCACGCCGACGCCGTGCAGGCCGTCGGCCAGCTCCCGGTGGACTTCGCCGCCTCCGGGGCCGCCGCCGTCACCGTCTCCGGCCACAAGATCGGCGGACCCTACGGCATCGGCGCCCTGCTGCTGGACCGCTCCTGGACCCCGGTGCCGGTGCTGCACGGCGGCGGGCAGGAGCGCGAGATCCGCTCCGGCACCCTGGACGTCCCGGCCGTCGCCGGGTTCTCGGTGGCCGCCGAACTGGCCGTCGCCCGGCGCGCCGAGTTCGCCGACCGGGTCGGCGGGCTGCGCGACGAGCTGATCGCCGCGGTCCGGGCGGCCGTGCCCGACGCGGTGCTCGGCGGCGACCCGGACCCGGCCGGCCGGCTGCCCGCCAACGCCCACTTCGCCTTCCCCGGCTGCGAGGGCGACTCCCTGCTGCTGCTGCTGGACGCCCAGGGCATCGCCTGTTCCACCGGATCGGCCTGCACCGCCGGGGTCGCCCAGCCCAGCCATGTGCTGCTGGCCGCCGGCACCGATCCCGAACTGGCGCGCGGCACGCTGCGGTTCTCACTCGGCCACACCACCGTCAAGGAGGACGTGGCGGCGCTGGCCGCGGCCATCGGCCCCGCGGTGGCCCGGGCCCGCGCCGCCGGCCTGTCCTGAGCCCACCCCGCATCGGCCAACCCGCATCGGCCGTCCCGCATCGGCCGTCCCGCATCCCGGCCGCGGCGCCGCCCCGGCCGTCTGTCCCGGCCGCGCCCCGCGCCCGGCGGCCCCCGTCCCCGGGTACGGTTTCCCCTTGGCCGCGCCTCGTATCGACCCCGTACCCTGGTGCGCGTGATGAGTGCTGCTCCCCGTCTCCGCGTCCTGGCCGCGATGTCCGGCGGCGTCGACTCCGCCGTGGCCGCCGCCCGGGCCGCCGAGGCCGGGCACGACGTCACCGGTGTCCATCTGGCACTCTCCGCCAACCCGCAGTCCTTCCGCACCGGCGCCCGGGGCTGCTGCACCATCGAGGATTCCCGGGACGCCCGCCGGGCCGCCGACATCATCGGCATCCCGTTCTACGTCTGGGACCTCGCCGAGCGCTTCCGGGCCGATGTGGTGGAGGACTTCATCGCCGAGTACCGGGCCGGCCGCACCCCCAACCCCTGCCTGCGCTGCAACGAGAAGATCAAGTTCGCGGCGCTGCTGGACAAGGCCCTGGCCCTGGGCTTCGACGCGGTCTGCACCGGCCACTACGCCAAGGTCGTGGTCCGCCCGGACGGCGGCCGTGAGCTGCACCGCGCGTCCGACCACGCCAAGGACCAGTCCTATGTGCTGGGCGTGCTGGACGAGCGCCAGCTCGCCCACTCCCTCTTCCCGCTCGGCGACACCGTCACCACCAAGGAGGAGATCCGGGCCGAGGCGGAGCGGCGCGGCCTGGCCGTGGCCCGCAAGCCCGACAGCCACGACATCTGCTTCATCGCCGACGGCGACACCCGTGGCTTCCTCGCCCGCCACCTCGGCAGCGAGCCGGGGGACATCCTGGACCAGGACGGCACCCGGGTCGGCACCCACGACGGCGCGCACGGCTTCACCATCGGCCAGCGCAAGGGCCTGCGCATCGGCCGCCCCGCACCGGACGGCAAGCCCCGCTACGTCCTGGACATCTCCCCGGTGCACAACACCGTCACGGTGGGCCCGGCCGAGGCCCTGGACGTCATCGCCCTCACCGCCGTCCGGCCGCGCTGGTGCGGCAGCCCGCCCGCCGGGCCGGGCAGCTACACCGCCCAGCTCCGGGCGCACGGCGAGGAGCACCCGGCCACCGCCGGGCCGGCCGGCGAGGAGGAGCTGCGGGTCCGCTTCGAGCGGCCGGTGCGCGGAGTGGCCCCCGGCCAGGCCGTGGTGCTCTACGACGGCACCCGGGTGGTCGGCTCCGCCACCATCGCCGCCACCCACCCCGCCGTCCCCGCCGATCGCTGACCACCGGCGGCGTCGTGCCCGGCGTCCCGTCGTGCCCGGCGTCCCGCCGTGCCCGGCGTCCCGGCCGGGACCGGCCGGGGCCGCCGGTTTCAGCCGGGACCGGGCAGGTCCCGTCGCCGGTTGGCCAGGACCGGGACGGTGGTGCGGGCCCGGTCGACGGGCCCGCCGGGGTCGATGTCGGTGACCAGCAGCCCCGGCTCCGGGCCGAGCGCGGCGTGCACCTCGCCCAGCGGGGAGGCGACCATGCTGTGCCCGATGCCGGTCGGGGCGCCGCCGGAGGGGGTGCCGCCCGCGGAGAGCGGGTCGGCCTGGCCGCAGGCCGCGATCCAGCAGGTGGAGTCCAGGGCGCGGGCCCGGACCAGCACCTCCCACTGCTCCCGCTTGCCCGGACCGGCGCCCCAGGAGGCCGGCACCACGACCAGCCGGGCGCCGTCCTCCGCCAGCGCCTGGAACAGCGCGGGGAAGCGGATGTCGTAGCAGGTGGCGAAGCCGATGCGGACGCCGTCCAGGTCCGCGGTCACCAGCCGGCCGCCCGGGGCGACCGTGGCCGACTCGGTGAATCCGAAGGCGTCGAAGAGATGCAGCTTGTCGTAGCGGGTGTCGATGCCGCGCCCGGTGATGAGCAGGGTGTTGGTCACCCGCCCGTCCCCGGCCGGGGTGAACATCCCGGCCACCAGCAGCAGGCCGGTGGCCCGCGCGGTCTCCCGCACCCGCCGCGCCCAGGGCCCGTCCAGCGGCTCGGCCACCGGGCCCAGCGGGACGCCGAACCGGGCCATCGCCGCCTCGGGGAACACCGCCACCTCCGCGCCGGCCGCCGCCGCGTCCCGGGCCTGCGCCTCGATGACCGCCAGGTTCTCCTCCGGCGAAGCCGTGGACAGCATCTGGCTCAGTGCGATCCGCACGTGCGCCTCCCGCGCTCCGGTGCCACCGCGGCACGACCCCCGTGCCGCTGCTCCGTGTCTACCACGCCCCCCGCCGGGCGGCGGCCGGGCATAGGCTGCCGGGCATGAACCTGTGCGTCTTCTGCTCCGCCGCCGACCTCGACGACATCTACACCTCCCCGGCGCGGGAGTTCGCCAAGGAGACAGGGCGCCGCGGCCACACCCTGGTCTGGGGCGGCTCGGACGCCGGGCTGATGAAGGTGATGGCGGACGGCGTGCAGGCGGGCGGCGGGCGGCTGGTCGGCGTCTCCGTCGAGTTCCTCCAGCACAAGGCACGCCCGGACGCCGACGAGATGATCGTCACCCGCAATCTCGCCGAGCGGAAGGCGCAGCTGCTGGAACGGGCCGACGCGGTCGTGGTCATGGTCGGCGGCACCGGCACCCTGGACGAGGCCACCGACGTGCTGGAGCTGAAGAAGCACGGCATGCACGACAAGCCGGTCGCCGTGCTCAACACGGCCGGCTTCTACGACGGCCTGCGCCGCCAGATGGAGCGCATGGAGGCGGACGGCTTCCTGCCCCGGCCGCTCGCCGAGCTGGTCTTCTTCATCGAGGACCCGGTCGAGCTGCTGGACCGGCTGGAGACCGCGGCGGACCGGGAGGCGCCCGGCGAGGCGCTCCGCACCGCCCCGCTCGGCTGAGCGGCCGTCGCGGCGCCGGCCGGCGCCCCGCGCCCACCGGCTCCGGCGTACCGTGCCCGGCCCGGCCCGGCGGGCATGGGAGATCATGTCGGGTATGGCTACGCATGTGATCACTGGCGCCGGCTCGGGTATCGGAGCGGCGGTGACGTCCCGGCTCGCCGAGCGCGGCGACGAGCTGTGGCTGTGGGCCCGGGACGCCGGCCGCGCCCGCGAGCTGCGGGAACGCTTTCCCGGCGCGCACACCCTGACGGGTGACCTGGCCGAGCCGGAGCGGCTCTCCTGGGCACTGGGCCACCAGCGGGTCCCGGAGCGGATCGACGCCCTGCTGCACATCGCGGGCGTGGTGGAACTGGGCCCGGTCGGCGAACTGACCCCCAAGGTGTGGAACGCGGTGCTGGCCGCCAACCTGGTCGCCCCGGCCGAGCTGACCCGGCTGCTGCTGCCGCAGCTGCGCGCCGCCCGCGGCCAGATCGTGTTCGTCAACTCCGGCGCCGGGCTGCGCACCAGCCCCGACTGGGGCGCGTACGCGGCCAGCAAGCACGGGCTGAAGGCGCTGGCCGACGCGGTGCGCGGCGAGGAGGCGGCCAACGGAATCCGGGTCACCTCCGTCTACCCGGGGCGCACCGCCACCCCGATGCAGGCCAAGGTGCACCAGCAGGAGGGCAAGGCGTACGACCCGGAGCAGTGGATGACGCCCGAGTCGGTGGCCGCCACCGTGCTGGCCGCGCTCGACCTGCCGCGCGGCAGCGAGATCACCGATCTCAGCGTCCGCCCCGGCCCCTGAGCCCGCCCCGCCCGTGGGAGCCCCGACATATGACCAGCGCGAAGAGTGTGGACGGCAGGGACGGCAGGGACGGCAGGCATGAGTGAGAGCAGCAGCATGAGCGCGGCGGACGGGGCGGCGGACGGCGGCGCGTTCCCCTGGGAGCCGGGCACCGCCACCGGGGTCGGCTCGATGCCGGGGACGGACATCCGGGAGACGGTGCGGGTGGTCACCGGCGCGGTGGAGGGCCTGCCCTTCCTGCCCGAACTGCCCGGCCGCGGCCCCGGCGCCGACATGACCGGCCGCACCGCCGGTCTGCTGGCCGAGATGTATGTGCAGCGGGAGCCCAGCGGCTGGCGGATCGCCGACCGCCCGGGCCGCGACACCCGCCGTGCCGCCGCCTGGCTGCGCCAGGACCTGGACACCCTGGAGGAGTTCACCCAGGGCTTCACGGGGCCGCTGAAGCTTCAGGCCGTCGGCCCGTGGACGCTCGCCGCAGCCGTGGAGCGGCGCAACGGCGAGGCCATGCTGGGCGATCCGGGCGCCTGCCGCGATCTGGCCGCCTCGCTCGCCGAGGGACTGCGGGCCCATCTGGCCGGTCTGCGCCGCCGGATTCCCGGGGCCCGCCCGGTGCTCCAGCTTGATGAGCCGTCGCTGCCCGCCGTGCTCAGGGGGCGGGTCAGGACGGCCAGCGGCTACCGCACCTATCCGGCGGTGGACCGTGCGGTGGTCCGGGACACGCTGCGGGCGCTGCTGGACGCGGCCGGCGGGCCGCAGGTGCTGCCCGCGGTGCACTGCTGCGCGCCCGGCCTGCCGTTCGGCCTGCTGCGCGAATCCGGCTTCCGCGCGGTCTCCTTCGACCTCTCCCTGCTCACCGAGCGTGAGTACGACGCGGTGGCCGAGTCGGTGGAGGCGGGGGTGGCGCTCTTCGCCGGGGTGCTGCCGGGACACGGCACCGCGGGCCCGGACGGCGAGGGTCCGTTGTCGGACCCGGCCGGTACCGTCAGTGGTGTCCGGACGCTGTGGCGCAGGCTGGGGCTGTCTCCGGAGTCCGCTGCGCGGGCGGTGGTGGTCACTCCGTCCTGCGGGCTCGCGGGGGCCTCCCCGGCGTATGCCAGGGCCGCCCTGGAGCACTGCACCCGCGCCGCCCGGACCCTGGTCGACGACCCTGTGTGACGACCCTGCGCGGCAAGCCAGTGTGACGACCGGTGTGACGAGTGAGCGATCCAGCCGACGAGGCGACGAGCCGACGGGAGACGAGACGTGGCCGGTGGAGAGATGGGCGTTCCCGCTCAGGCCCGGGAGCGGCACAAGCAGCTTGCCGAGCAGATCGAGGAGCACCGCTTCCGCTACTACGTGAAGACGCCCGTCATCAGCGACGCCGAGTTCGACCGGATGCTGCGGGACCTGGAGGCGCTGGAGCGGGAGCACCCCGGGCTGCGCACCCCCGACTCGCCCACCCAGAAGGTCGCCGGCGCCTACGAGACCGACTTCACCCCGGTGGAGCACCGGGAGCGGATGCTCTCCCTGGACAACGCCTTCGACGACGAGGAGCTGGACGCCTGGGCGGGCCGGGTGGCCGAGGAACTGGACGGCATCCCGTACCACTTCCTGTGCGAGCTGAAGGTGGACGGGCTGGCGGTCAGTCTCACCTATGAGCACGGCCGCCTGGTCCGCGCCGCCACCCGGGGCGACGGCCGCACCGGCGAGGACATCACACCCAACGTCCGCACCATCGACGACGTGCCGCTGCGGCTGGACGGGGAGCGGGTGCCGGAGCTGGTGGAGGTGCGCGGCGAGGTCTTCTTCCCCATGGAGCGCTTCCAGGAGCTGAACGCCCGGCTGGTGGAGGAGGGCGAGAAGCCGTTCGCCAACCCGCGCAACGCGGCGGCCGGTTCGCTGCGGCAGAAGGACCCCAAGATCACCGCCTCCCGCCCGCTGCGGCTGGTGGTGCACGGCATCGGCGCCCGCCGGGGGCTGGACATCGACCGGCTCTCCCAGGCCTACGAGCTGCTGCGCGAGTGGGGGCTGCCCACCGCCCGGGCGGTCGGCGTGGCCGATTCCATGGCGCAGGTGCGGGAATTCATCGCCTACTACGGCGAGCACCGCCATGCCGTGGAGCACGAGATCGACGGCGTGGTGGTCAAGGTGGACGAGATCGCGCTCCAGGGCCGGATGGGCTCCACCTCCCGGGCGCCGCGCTGGGCCATCGCCTGGAAGTACCCGCCGGAGGAGGTCAATACCAGGCTGGTCGACATCCGGGTCGGCGTGGGCCGCACCGGCCGGGTCACGCCCTACGCCGTGGTGGAGCCGGTCACCGTGGCCGGTTCCGAGGTGGAGTTCGCCACCCTGCACAACCAGGACGTGGTCAAGGCCAAGGGCGTGCTGATCGGGGACACCGTGGCGCTGCGCAAGGCGGGGGACGTCATCCCGGAGATTCTGGGCCCGGTGGCCGATCTGCGGGACGGCAGCGAGCGGGAGTTCGTGATGCCGGCCGAGTGCCCGGAGTGCGGCACCGCGCTGCGGCCGATGAAGGAGGGGGACGTCGATCTGCGCTGCCCCAACGCCCGCTCCTGCCCGGCGCAGTTGCGGGAGCGGCTGTTCTATCTGGCCGGCCGCCGCTGCCTGGACATCGACCACTTCGGCTATGTCACGGCCACCGCGCTGACCCGGCCGCTGGAGCCGGCCGAGCCCCCGCTGCGGGACGAGTCCGGGCTGTTCGAACTGACGGTGGAGCAGCTGCTGCCGATCCGGGCTTACGTGCTGGATCAGGACACCGGCCTGCCCAAGCGTGATCCGGAGACGGGTGAGCCCAAGGTGGCCAGCGTGTTCGCCACGCAGGCCGGCGAGCCCAAGAAGAACACCCTGGCCATGCTGGAGGCGCTGCAGGAGGCCAAGAAGCGCCCGCTGGCCCGGATCATCGCCGGGCTGTCGATCCGCCATGTCGGGCCGGTGGCCGCCGAGGCGCTGGCCAGGGAGTTCGGTTCGCTGGACCGCATCGCCGGGGCGAGCGAGGAGGAACTGGCGGCCACCGAGGGCGTGGGCCCGACCATCGCCGCCTCGCTCAAGGACTGGTTCGCCGAGGACTGGCACCGGGAGATCGTGGAGCGCTGGCGGGCCGCCGGGGTGCGGATGGCCGAGGAGACCCGGGAGGCGGCCGGTCCCCGCCCGCTGGACGGGCTGACCGTGGTGGTCACCGGCACCCTGGCCGACTACACCCGGGACCAGGCCAAGGAGGAGCTCCAGTCCCGGGGCGCCAAGGTGACGGGCTCGGTCTCCAAGAAGACGGCCTTCGTGGTGGTGGGGGAGAACCCGGGCTCCAAGTACGACAAGGCCGTCCAGCTCAAGGTGCCGGTGCTGGACGACAACGGCCTGCGGGTGCTGCTCGCCGAGGGGCCGGACGCCGCCCGGGCCGCCGCGGTCAATCCGGCCGAGGAGGAGCCCGCTCCGTCTGACGGGTGATCACTCGAACGACCGACCGAGTGTTCAGTGTGGCGGCGGAGTGGGAACGAGAAGGCATATACCAGGCATTTTTCCGTGCGGTCGGCACGGACCTCACAGATTTCCCCAAGCCGCGGAGATCTGTGCCGCAGGCAGCCTCCCGCGCCCTAATGTGGGGTCAAGTGCCTGCCGGGACGCGGGCAGGTGTCGCCGTGAGAGGTAGGCCCGCATGCAGTCACCAGCTACGGGGCGAACCGCCCCGCCGCGTGACCACGCTGCGCTGTCCCGGTGGTTCCGCGCCGCGCTCATCGGCGGAGCCGCGCTCGCCCTCCTCATCGGCTCGATAAGGCTCGTCACCCGGGGCGCGGCCCTGTTCCCCGGCGCCGAGCAGGGCTGGGCCCTGGCCGTGCTCACCGGCATCATCGTCGGCCACCTGGTCGCCCTGGGCCGGGACCGCTGGTGGGGCGGCAGCGGCTCCGGCGCCGCCCTCACCCTGGCCATGCTGCTGCTCTACGGCTGGGTGCCGGCCGCCCTGGTCAGCCTGGCCGTGGTCACCCTGGTCGGCACCGTGCGCCGGCACCGCCGGCAGCAGGCCCTGCTGCACGGCGCCGCCGACATCACCGGCATCGGCGCCGCCGCCCTGGTACTCGGCCTGTGGGGCAGCCACCCCAGCGTGGCCGGCCCCTGGTCACCCGCCGAGTGGGACGCGGCGGCGCTGCCCGCCCTGCTGTGCACCGCCCTGGCCTATCTGGCCGTGGCCCGCACCCTGCTCTGGTTCTGCTTCGCCCCACCCGGCGGGGGGCTGCCCGGCCCGCACCGCGCCGCGCTGCTGCGCCAGGTCTCCATCGGGGTGGCCCTGCTCGGCATCGCCCCGCTGATCGTGGTGGTGACCGTGCACAAGCCGCTGCTGGTGCCGCTGTTCGCGGTGCCGCTGATCGCCCTGGACTCCACCCTGTGGATCGCCCGGGTGCGCGCCGAGGAACAGCTGCTCGACCCGCTCACCGGCCTGCCCAACCGCCGCTGGCTGCTGGACCGCACCCGCGCCGCACTGGCCGAGGCCGAGCGGACCGGCTCCCGCTGCGCCCTGGTGCTGATCGACCTGGACCGCTTCCGCTGGGTCAACGACACCCTGGGCCACCTGGCCGGGGACCGGCTGCTGCTGCGGGTCGCCGACCGCCTCCAGCGCGCCCTGCCGCGCGACGCCGAGACCGCCCGGCTCGGCGGGGACGAATTCGCCGTGCTGCTGCCCCGGGTCGCCTCCGCCACCAGCGCCCAGCGCGCCGCCCGGGAGATCATCGCCTCCTTCGGCGCCCCGCTGGAGCTCGACGGCATGCCCCTGGTGGTGGAGGCCAGCGCCGGAGTCGCGGTCTACCCCGAGCACGCGGCCGAACCCGAAGGGCTGCTGCGCCGTGCCGATGTGGCGATGTACACCGCCAAGCGCAACCGGGCCGGCGCCGAGGTCTACGAGCCCAGCCGGGACATCAACACCCCGGACCGGCTCGGCCTGCTGGGCGATCTGCGCCGCGCCCTGGACACCGGCGAGGTCGCGCTGCACTACCAGCCCAAGGTCGGCTTCGACGGCCGGGTCGCCGGGCTGGAGGCGCTGGTCCGCTGGGAGCACCCGGAGCGCGGCCGGGTGCCGCCGGACCAGTTCATCGAGATCGCCGAGACCTCCGGGCTGATGCCCCGGCTCACCGAATACGTGCTGGAGACCGCGCTCGGCCAGCTGGCCCGCTGGCGCGAGGCGGGCATCACCGTGCCGGTCGCGGTCAACGTCTCCCCGCGCGACGTCTACACTCCCGGCTTCGCGGGCGCGGTCGCCGCCCGGCTGGCCCGGCACGGCGTCCCGGCCGGCTCGCTGCAACTGGAGATCACCGAGCACGTGATGCTGGAGGACCCGCAGCAGGCCGCCGACACCCTGGCCGGGCTCACCGGCCACGGCGTGCGGATGTCCCTGGACGACTTCGGCACCGGCTACTCCTCCCTCTCCCATCTGCGCCGGCTGCCGGTCAGCGAGCTGAAGATCGACCGCTCCTTCGTGGCCCGGCTGGCCAAGGACGCGGAGGACGCCGAGATCGTCCGCTGCACCGTGGACCTGGCCCATTCGCTCGGGCTGGTGGTGGTCGCCGAGGGTGTGGAGGACGACCAGACCTGGGAGCGGCTGCGCGATCTGGGCTGCGACGCGGTGCAGGGCTGGCTGGTCTCACCCGCGATGCCCGCCGCCGAGACCACCGCCTGGCTGCGGGCCCGCCGCAGCGATGCCGCGCACGACGGCCCGCAGCCGCTCTCCGGCGCCACCACCGCCCCGCCCGCCCGCCCCGCCACCCCCTGATGCGCCGGGCCGCAAGGGCACACGGCCGGGCCGGGCGCGGAGCGCCGCCCGGTGGAATCCCCCGCCCGGCGCAGCCGGTCCGGCCGGCCATCCCCGAGCGGCGCACCACCGCAGGCCGGTGAGCCACGCGCCGCCAAAGGCCGTGAGCGGCGTACCGCCGGGCACGCGGGGCGAGGGCGGGCAGCGGGTCTGCCGGAGACGGGCGAGCGGCGCGCCGCCGGAGGCCGTGCGCGGCGTACCGCGGGGCGTCGGCGAGCAGTGCGTCCGCCGGGCACGGGTGAGTGGCGGGCCCGCGGGGCGAGGGTGCGCAGCGGGTGTGCCGGAGGCGGGCGGGCGGCGCGCGCGGGGCGTCGGCGAGCAGTGCGTCCGCCGGAGACGGGGGAGCGGCGGGCCTGTCGGGCGCGGGCGNAGACGGGGGAGCGGCGGGCCTGTCGGGCGCGGGCGCGCAGCGGGTCCGGCGGAGGCGGGCGGGCGGCGCGCCGCCGGAGGCAGTGAGCGGCCGGGCGAATGCGGGGGCGGCCGGGGGAGCGCGGCGCCTAGGATGGGGGCATTCCAGACCCACCCGACCTGACTCACCAGAGGATCGCCACATGCCTGGCATCACGCGCGAGGAGGTCGCCCACCTCGCCCGGCTGGCGCGTCTGGAGCTGTCCCGCGAAGAGCTCGATCACTTCGCCGGCCAGCTCGACGCCATCATCGGAGCGGTCGCCGCCGTCTCCGACGTCGCCGAGGAGGACGTACCCCCGACCTCGCACCCCCTGCCGCTGACCAATGTCATGCGCCCGGACGTGGTCCGTCCGAGCCTGACCCCCGAGCAGGCGCTCGACCAGGCGCCCGCGCAGGAGCAGCAGCGTTTCAAGGTGCCGCAGATCCTGGGGGAGGAGCAGTAGGGATGAGCAGCGAACTGACCAGGCTCACCGCCGCCGAGCTGGCCGCCCGCATCGCCTCCGGCGCGGTCAGCGCCGTCGAGGTCGCAGAGGCCCACCTGGCCCGCATCGAGGCCGTGGACGAGAAGGTGCACGCCTTCCTGCACCTCGACCGCGAGGGCGCCCTCGCCCAGGCCCGCGAGGTGGACACCCGCCGCGCCGCCGGCGAGAGGCTCGGCCCGCTCGCCGGGGTGCCGCTGGCCCTGAAGGACATCTTCACCACCAAGGGCGTGCCCACCACGTGCGGCTCGAAAATGCTGGAGGGCTGGCTGCCGCCGTACGACGCCACCGTCACCCGCCGGCTGCGCGAGGCCGGCATCGTGGTCCTCGGCAAGTCCAACATGGACGAGTTCGCCATGGGCTCCTCCACCGAGAACAGCGCCTACGGCCCCACCGGCAACCCCTGGGACCTCACCCGCATCCCCGGCGGCTCCGGCGGCGGCTCGGCCGCGGCCCTGGCCTCCTTCCAGGCCCCGCTGGCCATCGGCACCGACACCGGCGGCTCCATCCGCCAGCCCGCCGCCGTCACCGGCACCGTCGGCGTCAAGCCCACCTACGGCGGGGTCTCCCGCTACGGCATGATCGCCTTCTCCTCCTCCCTGGACCAGGGCGGCCCCTGCGCCCGCACCGTGCTCGACGCGGCCCTGCTGCACGAGGTGATCGCCGGCCACGACCCGATGGACTCCACCTCCGTCGACGCCCCCGTCCCGCCCGTCGTCGAGGCCGCCCGCAACGGCTCGGTGGCGGGCCTGCGGGTCGGCGTGGTGAAGCAGTTCGCCGGCGAGGGCTACCAGGCCGGTGTGATGCAGCGGTTCGGGGAGGCCGTGGAGCTGCTGCGCGAGCTGGGCGCCGAGGTGGTCGAGGTGGACTGCCCGTCCTTCACCAAGGCGCTGGCCGCCTACTACCTGATCGCGCCGTCGGAGTGCTCCTCCAACCTGGCCCGCTTCGACGGCCTGCGCTACGGTCTGCGCTCCGGCGACGACGGCACCCGCTCCGCCGAGGAGGTCACCTCCCTCACCCGGGCGGCCGGATTCGGCGCCGAGGTCAAGCGGCGCATCATGCTCGGCACCTACGCCCTGTCCTCCGGCTACTACGACGCCTACTACGGCAGCGCCCAGAAGGTCCGCACCCTGATCAGCCGGGACTTCGAGGCCGCCTTCGGCCGGGCCGACGTGCTGGTCTCGCCCACCACCCCGACCACCGCCTTCCCCATCGGCGAGCGGGTGGACGATCCGATCGCCATGTACCTGGCCGACCTGTGCACCATTCCGGCGAACCTCGCGGGCAACGCCGCCATGTCCCTGCCCTGCGGTCTGGCCCCGGAGGACGGGCTCCCGGTCGGCCTCCAGATCATCGCCCCGGCCATGGCCGACGACCGGCTCTACCGTGTCGGGGCGGCGGTGGAGGCCGCCTTCCAGGCACGCTGGGGTCACCCGATCCTTGAGGAGGCACCCGCCCTATGAGCAAGAAGCCCAAGTCCAAGGCCGGTACGTATCTGTCGCTCGGGACGACGCTGTTCGGCGCGGTCAGCGTCATCAAGCAGCTCCGCGCCGCCCGTACCGAGCAGGACAAGCTCCAGCTTGCGGACGCCGTCGTGTCCGCCGCCGCCATTGTCACCGGGGTCGCCCTGCTCGCCCGCGAGCTGCGCCGCATGGGCCAGGAGCGGGACACCACCGAGGTGCTGGCCGACTGACCGCCACCGCTGTGACGACTGATGTGAGAGGTATCCCTTCGTGACCGTCACCGAGCTGGTGTCCTACGAGGACGCGCTGGCGTCCTACGACCCCGTCATGGGCCTGGAGGTCCATGTCGAGCTGGGCACCAAGACCAAGATGTTCTGCGGCTGCGCCACCGCCCTCGGCGCGGACGCGAACACCCAGACCTGCCCGGTCTGCCTCGGCCTGCCCGGCGCCCTGCCGGTGGTCAACGCCACCGGCGTGGAGTCGGCCGTCCGCATCGGCCTGGCCCTGAACTGCTCCATCGCCGACTGGTGCCGCTTCGCCCGGAAGAACTACTTCTACCCGGACATGCCGAAGAACTTCCAGACCTCCCAGTACGACGAGCCGATCGCCTTCGACGGCCACCTCGACGTCGAGCTGGAGGACGGCGAGGTGTTCCGGGTCGAGATCGAACGCGCCCACATGGAGGAGGACACCGGCAAGTCCACCCACATCGGCGGCGCCACCGGCCGTATCCATGGCGCGTCCCACTCCCTGCTCGACTACAACCGGGCCGGCATCCCGCTGATCGAGATCGTCACCAAGCCGATCACCGGGGCCGGCGCCCGGGCGCCGGAAGTGGCCCGGGCCTATGTGGCCGAGCTGCGCGAGCTGATCCGGGCACTGGGCGTGTCCGAGGCCCGGATGGAGAGGGGCCAGATGCGCTGCGACGTCAACCTGTCGCTGCGCCCGCACGGCCGCGACGCCTTCGGCACCCGCAGCGAGACCAAGAACGTCAACTCGCTGCGCAGTGTGGAGCGGGCGGTGCGGTTCGAGATCCAGCGCCACGCCATGGTGCTGCAGGCCGGGGAGACGGTCGTCCAGGAGACCCGCCACTTCCACGAGGACACCGGCACCACCACGCCGGGGCGCCGCAAGGAGGAGGCCGAGGACTACCGCTACTTCCCCGAGCCCGACCTGGTGCCGGTGGCCCCGGCCCGGGAGTGGGTGGAGAAGCTGCGCGGCGAGCTGCCCGAGCTGCCCCGGGTGCGGCGCGGACGGCTGCGCGAGGAGTGGGGCATCTCCGCGCACGAGATGCGGTCCGTGCTCAACGCGGGCGCGCTGGACCTGATCACCGCCACCATCGGGGCGGGCGCCGACCCGGCCGCCGCGCGCAAGTGGTGGATGGGCGAGCTGGCCCGCCGGGCCAACGAGCAGGGCGTGGAGCCGGGCGAGCTGCCCATCCGGCCGGAGCAGGTGGCCCGGGTGGCGGCCCTGGTCGCCGAGGGCACGCTCAACGACAAGCTGGCCCGGCAGGTCATCGAGGGCGTGCTGGCCGGTGAGGGCGGCCCGGACGAGGTGGTGGAGAAGCGCGGGCTGCGGATCGTCTCCGACGAGGGCGCGCTCGGTTCGGCGGTGGACGACGCCATCGCCGCCAACCCGGACGTGGCCCAGAAGATCCGCGGCGGCAAGGTGGCCGCGGCCGGTGCGCTGGTGGGCGCGGTGATGAAGGCCACCCGCGGCCAGGCCGACGCCGCCCGGGCCCGCGAGCTCATCCTGGAACGGCTCGGCGTCTCCGGATAGCACACGGCGTACGGAAGCACCGCGTCACGGCGACGGACCCCCGGCACTCCCGGGGGTCCGTCGCCGTGACGCCACGTGTCGTCCCGGGCCCGGTGATGCCCGGCCGGCCCGCCCTGCGGGCGTGCCGTGCCGGGTCCGGAGCCCGTGGCCCCCCGGGGAAAAGACAGGGACATCCCCGGCCCGGGATCGGGGACCTCCCGGATGGGCGGCGGAACCCGGGATCGCCTAGCGTCCGGGACATGACGACGATCACCGGCACCCGCACGCCCGGCACCGGTCCGGGCACCCACGTCCGCAGGAGCAGCCGCACGGCTCCGCGCGCTCTGCTCGCCGCCGGCGCCGCGCTGCTCCTGCCGGCCACGGTGGCCGCCTGCACGCAGGAGACGCACGACATCGACGGCGAGGAGCGGGTCTTCGGCCTGCCCGGCACCGGTGAGCTGGTGATCGAGGGCGACAACAGCCGGATCGAACTGGTGGTGGACGAGTCCCTCAGCGGCGAGGTGTCCGTCACCCGGTGGTTCCACGCCGAGAAGCTGGCCGGCAGCACGGACATCTCCTGGTCCATGCGCGACGACGGCACCCTGGAGCTGCGCACCAGCTGCGAGGGCGTGGTGACCTCCTGCGACGCACGCCACCTGGTGGCCGTCCCGGCCGGGACGGCGGTCCGCGCGACTGCGGAGAACGGTCCGCTGGCGGCGGCCGGATTCGCCACCGCGCTCGCCCTGACCACGGAGAACGGCGCGATCGAGATCGAGGACTCCACCGGCCCGCTCGCCCTGGAGACCGGCAACGGGAAGATCACCGGACACGGTCTGGCATCCGAGGAGGTGACCACCCGCAGCGACAACGGCTCCGTGCACCTGTCGCTGGTGTCCGCCCCCGCCCTGGTCGACGCGGAGACCGACAACGGTTCCGTGACCATCGAGGTGCCCGGCGGCACCGCCTACGACGTACGCACCGACACGGGACACGGCGACGTCGACGTCGAGGTGGAACAGGGGGACTCGGGTCACGTCATCGCGGTGCGCACCGACAACGGCTCCGTCACCGTCCGCCCCGGCTCCTGATCGCGCGCCGCCCCCGCCGGGCCTGCCCGCCGGACCCACCGCCGGCCCGCGCCGCGGGTTCCTGCCGCGGCGGTGCGCCGCCCCGCCGAGGGCGGTGCGTGGACGCGCCCGCTGCGGCTCGCCGTGCCGCCGTGGACGCCGCCAGGGGAGGCGGGACGGCCGGCTCACTCCCGGCGGCCGCCTCCCTCCCCGCGGGGCCCTCCCGCGGAGCAGAGCCTCAGGGCCTTAGACGCCGGGAAGGCCCGGAAGGGGGGGCCTTAGGGAGCGCCGGGGCCCCGGCAGTGGCACGGCTCACTCCCCGTCCCGGGTGCCGTCGTGTCCGGCCGGGGACCTAAGGCCCCCGGAGGGGCGAAGACTGGGCAGACGCCCGATGTGGCGCGGGTGCCTGGGCCGGGAGAGTGGACTCACCGCGGAAATCCCGCCGGCGGCCACCGCCGCCGGCGGTCCGCGGAGGCCAGCCGATCCACTCGATCCAGCCGGACCCGGGGAGATGACATGTTCGACCACCACCGTCTGCACCAGCACCGCGCCGAGGAGCTGCACCGCGAGGCCGCCGAGGCCCGCCGGGCCGGCGAGGCCCGCCGCGCCGCCCGCCGCCGCCGCAGCCGCGGCCAGGACACCACCGAGGGCGGG
>NZ_WTLH01000047.1 GCF_011421595.1 Streptomyces sp. YIM 98790
CCCGGGATCGGCGGGCGGCCGGGCCGCGGCGCGCGCCGTGGCGAGATCGGCGAGCACGGCCCGGATCTCCGCCTCCTCACGGTTCCACTGCTCCAGCCGCGCGGCGAGTTCGCGCTGGCCGGCGTCGGGCAGCAGGGCGTCGCGGGCGTCGGCCGGGGTGCCGAAGCCGGCCCGGTAGGCGGCGGTACCGAGCCGGGCGTCGGCCTCCTTCAGGCGTGCGGCGGTCTGTTCGGCGAGGGTGGCGGCCTCGGCGGCCCCGGCCAGCCGGCCGGCCTCCTGCTCCAGGCGGCGGGCGCGTTCCGCGACGGTGGCGGCGCCGCCCCGGGCACGGGCCAGCTCCTCCTCCAGGGCGGCGAGTTCGGCGGCCAGGGCGGCACGCCGGGAGCCGCGGCCGGCGGCGGTGCGGCGCAGTTCGTCGATGCCGGCGGCGAGCCGGGCGGACTCCGCCTCGGCGCGGGCCAGTTCCCGCTCGGCGGTCTCCCGGCCACCGGCCGCGGCGCGGGCCTGCGCCAGTTCCTCCTCCAGCCCGGCGACCCGGCCGGTGAGGGCGGCCGACGGCTCGTCCCCGGCTCCCTCGGCCGCGGCGGCGAGTTCGGCGCGGGTCGCGGCCAGCCGGCGGGCGAGGTCCTCGCGGTGGTGCTCGGCCTCCTCCAGGGCCTGCCGGGCGGTGTCCTCCTCGGCCCGGCCGGGGTGGCCGGGCGATTGGGGGGCGGGGGCCGGGTGCCCGGCGGAGCCGCAGACCGGGCACGGCTCGCCGGGGCGGAGCCGGCCGGCCAGTTCGGCAGCCAGGCCGGCCAGCCGGCGTTCCCTGACGTCCAGCCAGAGCGCGCGGGCGGTGTCGGCGTCCCGCGCCGCCCGGGTGTGCCGCGCCTCCAGGGCGGCGGCCTCGGCGGTGAGGGTGTCGCGGCGTACGGCGGCGGCGAGGCGGCGGCGCTCCTCGGTCAGGAGGTGCTCCAGACGCCCGGTGTCGTGCCCGGCCTGCCGGGCGGCTTCGAGGCGTTCGCCGAGCCGGCGCAGGACGAGCTCCTGACCGGCCAGGGCTTCCCGGCCGGCGGTCAGCCGCTCGGCGTCGCCGGCGGCCTCCCGGTCCAGGTCCTCGATCTCGGCGGTGAGCCGGCCGGCCCGCTCCTCCGCCGCGCGGGCGGCGGCGAGGGCGCCGAGTTCCTGGCGCAGAGCGCGTTCGCGGGCGGCGAGCGCCTCGGCCGGGGAGGCGGCGAGGTCCTCGGGCAGGCCGGCCCGGGCCGCCTGCTCCGCCTCCCGGGCGCGCAGGTGTTCGCTCTCCGCCTCGGCGTACAGGTCGAGGGCGGGTGCCACGGCGGCGGCGGCGCGGGCCCGCTCCAGCCGGGTGCGGGCTGCCTCGCGCTCAGCGCGGCGCTGGTGCAGGGCCGTCTCGCGGGCCCGGGCCCGGTGGTGGCGGCACTGGAGGTCGTGGAGTGCGGTCGCCTCGTCGCGGGCCTGCCGCGCCCGGTCGTGGGCCCGCTCGGCGGTCTCCGCGGCGAGGCGGGTGATCAGCAGGCGTTCCCGGGCGTCGGCGCGGGCCCGGGCGGCCAGCGAGAGAACGGCACCGGCCAGGGCGGGGTCACCGGCCGCGGGCAGGGCACCGTCGCCGGAGGGGGCGTCGCGCGTGCCGGCGGCCTGGCGGATGCGGTGCGCCAGGGCCAGCAGGGCCTCGTCGCCGGTGCGGACCCGCTCCTGGGCGGCGCGGCGCCGGTCGTCGAGATGCTCCTCGGCTGCGGCGAAGCGGCGGGTGTCGAACAGCCGCCCCAGCAGGCGCGCGCGGTCCTCGGCACCGGCCCGCAGGAAGCGGGCGAACTCCCCCTGGGGCAGCAGCACCACCTGGCAGAACTCCTCGCGGCTCATCACCAGCAGGTCGCGGAGTTCGGCACCGATCTCCTGATGGGAGCGGCTGAGCGCGCGCCAGCCGCCGGTGGCCGGATGCCGCTCGCGCAGCGCGCTGTGCGCCTTCTCCCGGGTCAGGCCGGTGCCGCGCTTCTTGGGGCGGTCCTGTTCGGGGCGGCGGGTGACCTCCAGGCGGCGGCCGGCGACGGTGAAGTCCAGCACCACCTCGGTGAGGGTGTGCGGGTCGGCGTGGTCGCTGCGCAGTTCCTGGCCCTGGCGGGCGCCGGGCACGGAGCCGTAGAGGGCGTAGCAGACGGCGTCCAGGACGGAGGTCTTGCCGGCGCCGGTGGGGCCGTGCAGCAGGAACAGGCCGTCGGCGGCGAGCCGGTCGAAGTCGATGTGCTGGCGTCCGCCGAAGGGGCCGAAGGCGGCCAGCCGCAGGCTGTGCAGTCTCACCGCGGCTCCCCGGTGCGGGCGGCCTCCAGGGCGGCGGCGAGCAGGGCGCGTTCCTCGGGGTCGGGTTCCTGCCCGCCGCGGACGTGGGTCAGGAAGTCCTCGGCGATCTGCTGGTCGGTGCGGTCGCGCAGCCGGGCGCCGTACCCGGGGGCGGTGGTGCCCGGCGGCCGCTGCGGGTCGAACACCAGGGTGAGCAGGTGCGGGAAGCGTTCGCCGAGGCGGGCCATGGGTTCCCGGGGCCGGCCGGGGTCGGTGAGGGTGGCCTCCACCCAGTGGTCCCGGTGGGCCTCCAGGGCGGGGTCGGTGAGCAGGGAGTCCAGGGTGCCGCGCAGCCGGGCCAGCGGGCGGGGCACCGGGCAGTCGATGCGCCGGTCCTCCTCGATGCGTCCGCCGGGGCCGAGTCCGATGAGCCAGACGCTCTTGCGGTGTGCCGCCTCGGAGAAGGAGTAGGCGAGCGGTGAGCCGGAGTAGCGGATCCGTTCGGTGAGGGCCTGGGCGCCGTGCAGATGGCCGAGGGCCACGTAGTCGATGCCGTCGAAGAGGGTGCGGGGTACGGAGGCGGCGCCGCCCGCGGTGATGTCGCGTTCGCTGTCGCTCTCCGCGCCGCCGGTGACGAAGGCGTGGGCGAGGACGACGGAGCGGGTGCCGGCGGGGCGGGCGGCGAGATCCCGCCGGACCCGGCGCATGGCGGCGGCCAGCACCTCGGTGTGGCCGGGGCGTTCGGCACCGAGCTGGTCGCGCACCAGGGCGGGTTCGAGATAGGGCAGCGGGTAGACGGCGATGTCTCCGTGGGCGTCGCGCAGCAGCACCGGGTCGCCGCAGGAGGCGGGATCGGTGCGCAGGTGGATGCCGCTGCGTTCCAGCAGGCGGGCGCCGACGCCGAGGCGGCGGGGGGAGTCGTGGTTGCCGGAGATCATGATGACCGGGATGCCCAGCCCGGCCAGCCGGTGCAGGGTTTCGTCGAACAGCCGGACGGCGGGCAGCGGCGGGACGGCCCGGTCGTAGAGGTCGCCGGAGACCAGGAGCGCTTCGGCGCGGTGTTCCCGCGCGGTGGCGATGAGATGGTCGATGAAGGCGCGCTGGGCGTCGAGGAGTCCGGCCCGGTGGAAGGCGCGGCCCAGGTGCCAGTCCGACGTGTGCAGGAAGCGCATGGTGGATCACTGTAGGCCCGGGCGCCGACAGCCGGGCAGTCCGGCCGGGCCCGGCCGTCCCGCCGCCGGGCGGCGGGGGCGGGCGGCGGGGGGTCAGGACGGGCCGTACCACTCGGGGCCGAGTGCGGCCCGGGCGGTGCCGGCGGTGGCGTCGGCGAGCCAGGCAAGGAACGCGCCGGCGGCGGAGCCGGGCAGGGCGGTCTCGATGGTGACCCGGGAGCCGTAGGTGACCGAGTGCACCGGGTGTCCCGCGGCGCGGAGTTCGTTCTCCAGCTTTCCGGCGCGGTCGTGGCCGACGGTGATGACGGCCCGTCGCATGCGGCGGCGGGTGACGGTGCCGGCCGCGTCCAGGGCCTCGCCGACGGCACCGCCGTAGGCGCGGATCAGGCCGCCGGCGCCGAGTCTGACGCCGCCGAAGTAGCGGGTGACGACGGCGGCGGTGCAGCGCATGCCGCGCCGCAGCAGCATCTGGAGCATGGGCGGGCCTGCGGTGCCGCCGGGTTCGCCGTCGTCGCTGCTGCGCTGGACGGCGGCGTCGGCGCCGATGACGTAGGCCCAGCAGTTGTGGGTGGCGTCCGGGTGCCGGGCGCGGACCCGGGCGATGAACTCCTCGGCCTCCGCGACGGTGTTCGCGGGTGCCAGGGTGCACCGGAAGCGCGACCGGTTGACCTCCGTCTCGTGCACGCTCTCGCCGGCCACCGTGAGGTACCGGTCGTCCTCCGGGCGTCCGTCGCCGCCGGCCGGGCCGGTGGGGTGCCGCTGGTCGCGCATCCGGCCAGCCTAGGCGGGCGGCGGGGAATGGCGCGCCGCGGGTGCCGGTTGAGGAAGGCATGTACGGAAGCGATGAGACGGTGCGCAGGATTCTGACCGCCGGCGACACCTGGGCGGTGGTGGGCCTCTCGGCCAACCGCGAACGGGCGGCGTACGGCGTGGCGGCGCTGCTGCAGCGGTACGGCAAGCGGATCGTCCCGGTGCACCCGCGGGCGGAGACCGTGCACGGCGAGCGCGGTTACGCCTCGCTGGCCGAGATCCCGTTCCCGGTGGACGTGGTGGACGTGTTCGTCCACAGCCGGTGGGCCGGTGCGGTGGCCGACGAGGCGGTGGCGGCCGGGGCGAAGGCGGTGTGGTTCCAGCTGGGCGTGGTGGACGAGGAGGCGTACCGGAGGGTGCGCGGGGCCGGGCTGGAGATGGTGATGGACAAGTGCCCGGCGATCGAGCTGCGCCGCCCGGAGTTCCGCGACCTGGCGGTCGGCCGGGCCTGATCCGCGCCCCCGGCGGGTCAGCGGCCGAGGTCCTCGACGAGGGCCGCCCCGGGAAGCCCGGCCAGGGCCTTGCCCGGGGCGATCAGCTTGCCGCGGCGGGTGCCGCTGCCGATCAGCGCGTACGGCAGGGCGGCCACGGTGGCGTCGATGAGGAGCGGCCAGCCGGCGGGCAGGCCGATGGGGGTGATGGAGCCGTACTCCATGCCGGTTTCGCCGGTGGCGGTCTCCCGCGGGGCGAAGGAGGCCTTGCGGGCGCCGAGACGGCGGCGGACGGTGTTGTTGACGTCCAGCCGGGTCGCGGAACGCACCAGGCAGGCGGCCAGGGTGGTCTCGCCGCCCCGCTTGGCGGCGACGATGACGCAGTTGACGGAGGCGTCCTCCAGGTCCTTGCCGTAGTGCTCGACGAAGGCGGCGGTGTCGGCCAGTTCCGGGTCGATGCCGACGTAGAGCACCTGGTCGGCGGGGACCGGGCTCCGCCAGGCGCGGAAGGCGCCGGCGACGGGTGCCGGAAGCACGTCGAGCCGTTCGGTGACCGGGCGGGCCTCGTCGAAGGAGCCGATGGGTGCGCGCATGGCGGCACGGTAGCAAGTACGGCACCGCGGCCCGGCGGGGCGCGGGCGGGCAGTCCGGCGGCGCGGGCTGCGGGTGTTCAGCGGGGCGGCGGGACCGAGACCGCCATGGTCATCTCCAGCGGCTCGCCGCCGTCGTTGCGGTAGCCGTGCGGCACATGGCTGCCGAAGGCGGCCGAGGTGCCCGCGGGCACCTCGTGCGTCTCGCCGTCCACGGTGAGGGTGAGCACGCCCGCGGTGACGTGCAGCAGTTCGGTGGTGCCGGGGGGATGCGGGTCGGAGCTGTGGCCTTCGCCGGGCATCAGCCGCCAGCTCCACATCTCCAGGGGTCCGGGGGCCTCGGTGCCGGCGAGCAGGGTGGAGTGGCTGCCGGCCGGGGTGGACCACAGCCGCACCGCGCGGTCGGCCGGGGTGAGCCGCACGGCGGGGCGCAGTCCCTGCTCGAAAAGGCTGGTGAGGCTGATGCCCAGGGCGTCGGCGACCTTGACCACGGTACCCACGCTGGGGTTGGTGCGGGCCTGTTCCATCTGGATGAGCATGCCGCGGCTCACTCCGGCCCGGGCGGCCAGGGCGTCCAGGGACAGTCCGCGGCGGGTGCGCAGTTCCTTGAGGCTGCGGCCCAGGGCCTGGGTGAGCTGATCGAGATCGGTCATGGGCCTCTCCGGTGCGCGGCGGCGGAACGTCGCGCACCTCACACGGTGGGTGCATTATTTTTGACTATTGAGTCCAGTACAGAGGACTAGAGTGAGGGCTGAAGTCCACCACACTGTACTGCGAGGTATCCCATGGTTGTGCTTGCCCTGGCCACGAGCGTGCTGTGGGGTCTGGCGGATTTCGGCGGCGGCCTGCTGTCCCGCCGGGTTCCCGCACTCACCGTGGTGGTGGTCTCGCAGGTCCTGGCGGCCCTGGTGCTGGCGGCCGGGGTGCTGGCGACCGGCGCCTGGCAGCACGCGGACGGCCGGCTGTGGTTCGCCGCGGCGGCCGGCGCCATCGGCCCGGTGGCCATGATCTGCTTCTACCGGGCGCTGGCGCTGGGCCCGATGGGCGTGGTCTCCCCGCTGGTGGCGACGGCGGTGGCGGTACCGGTCGCGGTCGCCATGGTGGCCGGCGAACGGCCGGTGGCACTGCAGTACGCGGGCATCGCACTGGCCGTGGCGGGCGTGGTGCTGGCCGGCGGGCCGCAGCGCGGCGGGCCGCCGGTGCGGCAGCGGGCACTGCTGCTCACCCTGGCGGCGGCGCTGGGCTTCGGCGGGGTGCTCGCCCTGATCGCCGAGGCCTCCGACGGGAAGACCTTCGGCGGGCTGCTGCTGGCGCTGCTGGTGCAGCGGCTGTGCAATGTGCTGATCGGCGGGGCGGCGCTGGCCGTGGCGCACCGGCGCGGTGCGCCGGTGCTGCCCGAGGGCGGCCGGGCACAGCTGTGGTCGGCCGGTCCGGCACTGCTCTTCGTGGGTGTCGCCGATGTGGTGGCCAACGGCACCTATGTGCTGGCGGCCGGGATCGGCCCGGTGACCGTGGCGGCGGTGCTGGCGTCGCTGTACCCGGTGGTCACGGCGGTGGCCGCGCGGGGCGTGCTGCGCGAACGGCTGCGCTCGGTGCAGGCGGCGGGTGCCGCGCTGGCCCTGGCCGGCACTCTGCTGCTGGCCTCCGGCTGACCGGCGGCCCGCCGCCCCCGGACCGGCACCGCCCGGCGGACCGGGGCTGCCGCCGGGACGGAGGGCGTCAGTCGGCGACGGCGACCGGTTCGCGTGCGGCCGAGGCCGCGGCCGCCTCCTCCCGGGCGGCGGCCCGCCGGGCACGCCGCTTGATCCAGAACACCGAGGCCGCGCCGCACAGCACCGCGAGGGCCAGGCCGACCCAGGAGAAGCGGTGCAGCCATGCCTGGGCCACCACCCCGGCGTAGTAGACCACCGCGGTGGTTCCGCCGGCCCACAGGATGCCGCCGGGGATGTCGGCCGCGGCGAACTTCCAGTAGGGCATGCGCAGCACCCCGGCCAGCGGGCCGGCGAAGATCCGCAGCAGGGCCACGAAGCGGCCGAAGAAGACCGCCCAGGCGCCCCAGCGCTCGAAGGCGCGCTCGGCCAGGGCGACATTCTGCGGCGAGAAGTGCTTGGGGAACTTGCGGCCCAGCCAGTGGAACAGCGGACGGCCGCCGCGCAGCCCGATGAGATAGCCCAGGGAGTCGCCGACACAGGCCCCGACGGTCGCGCAGACGCCGACCCAGAGCGGGTCCACATGCCCCTGGGAGGCCAGCAGCGCGGCACTGACCAGGATGATCTCCCCGGGCAGCGGGATTCCCAGCATCTCCACCAGGATGATCACGGTGACGAGGGAGTAGATGGCCAGCGGCGGAATGGTCGCCAGCCACGCCTGGATGTCCACCCGCCGGTCCTCCCCGCCGCTCATTCGGCCTGCTCCTCGGGCGCTCGGGGAGAGCCGCCCGCGGGAAGCCTAACCGATTTCCGCGGGCCGCCCGCCGGCACCGGGGTGTGCCCGGAGCCACACCCGCGGAGTGCCCCGCGGAGTGCCCGGTGAGTACCCGCCGGCCGGCCGGCGTCCGGGAGGCTCAGCCGGCGGGCCGCAGGGTCCAGACGACGGTCATCTCGGCGGTCACCGCGCCGTCCGCGCGGCGGATGGCCACCCGGACCGGGAACTCCGGACGCCGCCCCGCGTCGAGCTCCGCGACCACCTCGGCCGCCGGGCGGGCCAGCTCGGCGGTGGCCGTCACGTCCCCCATGGCGAGTTTGGTGTAGGCGATCTCGGCGCGGACGGCGAGCGGGACGGCGCGGGAGAGCTGGTCGCCGAAGGCCGCCAGCACGATGGCCCCGCTGGCCGACTCGGCCAGGGTGAACATGGCTCCGGCGTGCGGTCCGCCCACGTGGTTGCGGTATCCGGGCCGGTCCCGCAGGGTCACCACCGCCCGCTCCGGAGTGGTTTCGAGGAACTCCAGGCCGAGGGTGTGCACCATCGGGACGGTCTCGGCCATCATCGCGCCGATGGCGGGCTGGATCTGCGGCATGGCGGCAGGTTACCAGCGAGTAGCAAGGGTGGTCAGGCGACCGGCTGTTCCGGTCGCCGGGACGGGGACGTCGCCCGCCGCGGGCGGGAATCACCTCACCCCGCCGAGAACGCCCCCGGCGGCGGTTCGGGCGAGGGCCGGGCGGTCCCCTCGTCCGTCACCGGGGCCGCGTCCCCGATCAGCCGGCGCAGCTCCGCGCCGTGCACCACCCGGGCCGGGAAGGGGTCGGCGGCGGTGCGCCGGGCCAGCTCCCGCACCGGCAGCGGGCGGTCCGAGGCCAGCAGCACGGCATTGCCGAAGCGCCGCCCGCGCAGCACCGAGGGCTCGGCGACCAGGCACAGCTCGGGAAGGACGGCGGCCAGGGCGGCGAGCTGGCCGCGCAGGAAGCCGAACGGGGCACGGTCGGCGAGATTGGCCAGGTACCAGCCTCCGGGCCGCAGCACGCGGGCGGCGGCCCGGGCGAAGCCGAGCGTGGTCAGCGCGGCCGGGGTGCGGGAACCGGCGAAGACGTCGGCGATGAGCACGTCGGTACCGGCGGCGGGCGCGGCCTCCAGGGCGGCGCGGGCATCCGCGGTGCGCACCGCGATGCCGGAGCCGGGCGGCAGCGGCAGCCGGCGCTCCACCAGGGCGGCCAGCGCCGCGTCGGCCTCCGCCACCAGCTGGCGGGAGCCGGGGCGGGTACGGGCGGCGTAGCGGGGCAGGGTGAGGCCGCCGCCGCCCAGGTGCAGCAGGTCCAGCGGACGGCCCGGCGGGGCCGCCAGGTCCAGGGCGTGGCCGATCCGGCGGACGTACTCGAACTCCAGGTGGCCCGGGTCGTCCAGGTCCACGTAGGACTGCGGGGCGTCGTCCAGGGTCAGCAGCCAGGCGCGGGCGCGGTCGACGTCCGGCAGCAGCCGGGCGGTGCCCCGGTCCACCGGCACGGTCACCGGCACCCGGTCGTCCCGGCGGTGCGGCGCCGGGCCGGGCGGCACCGGGCGGGGCGGAGGTTCGGGGCGGGGCACCCGGACATTGTGCGGCACCGGGGCACGCGGCCGAGGGGCGGTGCCGGCCGGGCTGCCACAGGGCTTGCGCGGCACGGGCTTTCGCGCCGTGCGGTCCGGCTGATCGGATACGCTCCCCCGGTGCCTTCCTCCCGCACCGTGACCGCCGGTCCGTCCGCCGCCGGTGCGCCGCTTTCCCCCCGCATCCGGCTGGCCGCGCTGGTGCTGCTGCTGGCCGCCGCGGGCGCGGCGGTGGCCCGGTTCGAGCCGCACCGGATGCTCGGCGAGGGGCGCTCCGCGCTCGACGCGCCCTCCGGCCTCCCGGCGATGCTGCTGTTCACCGCGGTCTACGCGGTGTGCGCGGCGGCCTTCGCCCCGCGGCCGGTGCTGAGTGTGGCCGCCGGTCTGCTCTTCGGGGCGGTGACCGGCACGGTGGTGGCGGTGGCCGGCACCGTACTGGCCGCGCTGCTGGCCTTCGGGCTGGGCCGGCTGCTGGGCCGGGAGGCACTGCGGCCACTGCTGCGCGGACGGCTGCTGACCGGCCTGGAACGGCAGATGAGCGAGCGGGGTTTCCGCACCATGACGGTGCTGCGGCTGCTGCCGCTGGTGCCGTTCGCGCTGACCAGCTACGCCGCCGCGGTCTCCCGGATGCCGTGGGGGGCGCTGGCCGGCGGCACCGCGGTGGGCACGCTGCCCACCACGGCCGGCTACTGCCT
Source organism: Streptomyces sp. YIM 98790 (assembly GCF_011421595.1). Classification (GTDB taxonomy): domain Bacteria; phylum Actinomycetota; class Actinomycetes; order Streptomycetales; family Streptomycetaceae; genus Streptomyces. The sequence continues at coordinate 9,990 of NZ_WTLH01000047.1, forward strand.
GGCCGGCAGCACGGTCTGGGATCCGCTCTCCCCGGCGTTCCTGCTGGCCTGCTCGGTTCCGGCGGCCGCCGGGCTGGCCGCGCTGGCGCTGCGCCGCAGGCGGGCGCCGGAGCCCCGCGGCGGACCGGGCTGATCATCATTTCCGCCCCACGTCCGTGACACGGGCATACGCGGCATACGATCTGCTTGCGCGTCCGCCGCCGAAGCGCCCGATCCCCGGTGGTGCGCCGCCGTTTCCACCCTTCCGACCGTCTTGAGGGACGAGCAGACCCCACCATGTCTTGGTTCGAAGCACTCATTCTCGGGCTCGTCCAGGGACTGACCGAGTTCCTGCCCGTGTCGTCCAGCGCCCATCTCCGGCTTGTCGCCCTGGCCGCCGGCTGGGAGGACCCCGGAGCCGCGTTCACCGCGGTCACCCAGCTCGGCACCGAGCTGGGCATCCTGATCTATTTCCGCCGGGACATCTGGAACATCCTCTCGGCCTGGGCGCGTTCGCTGGTGAACCGGGAGGCCCGCGGCGAGCTCAACGCCCGGCTGGGCTGGCTGGTCATCCTGGGCTCGATCCCGATCATGGTGCTGGGCGTGACGTTCAAGGACGCGATCGAGGGACCGTTCCGGGATCTGCGGCTGATCGCCGCCAGCTTCATCGTGCTGGGCATCGCGCTGGGCATCGCCGACCGCATCGCCTCGCAGGCGGAGGCCGGCGGCCGGCACCGGGCGGGCAAGCCCCGCAAGGGGATCGAGGAGCTCAACATCCGGGACGGGCTGGTCTTCGGGGCGTGGCAGGCTCTGGCCCTCATCCCGGGCATGTCCCGGTCCGGGGTGACCATGACCGGCGGTCTGTACCTGGGCTACTCCCGGGCCGCGGCGGCGCGTTACTCCTTCCTGCTGGCGATCCCGGCGGTCTTCGGCTCCGGGCTGTACGAGGTCAGCTCGATCGGCGAGGAGGCCAGCCACGTCAGCTGGCCGCCGACGATCTTCGCCACGGTGATCTCCTTCGGGGTGGGCTACGCGGTGATCGCGTGGTTCATGAAGTGGATCTCCACCCGCACCTTCGCCCCCTTCGTGTGGTACCGGATCATCGCCGGCGTGGTGATCCTGGCCCTGGTCTGGGGCNCCGGATCATCGCCGGCGTGGTGATCCTGGCCCTGGTCTGGGGCGGAGTCGTGGAACCGCTGGAGGGCGCCGGCTTCGGGGAGTGATCACGCGGCTCGCGGAACGCCCGCCCCGTGATGCTGCTCCGCAGATTCAGAGCGTGATCGTCTCCCGTCCTCACCCGCTCATCCGCTCATCCGCGCGCTCCGCCGGCATGGCACGGCATCACACCGCGGGGGGACATGCAGGAGCCGGGAAGGAGACGAGGGGCCCCGGACCCGCCCTGCGGTGGGTCCGGGGCCCTCTCTCCGCCCACGGCGCCGGCCGGAGCAGGGCCGGAGCAGGGCGCATGCTGCCCTGGCAGACTCTGCACGACCACCTGCCGGCGCGGGACTCAGGGGATCAGGACCAGCCGGCCGCGCAGGCCGCCCCCGGCGAGCCGGGCGTGGGCGGCGGCGGCATCGGCCAGCGGGACGGCGTCGGCGACCCGCGCGGTGAGCCGCTTGGCCGCGGCCAGTTCGGACAGGTGGCCCAGCGCGGCGCCGTCGGCCCGCACCATGACCGTGGCCACCCGGATGCCGCGCAGCGGTGCGGGTGCGGCACCACCGATCACGGCGGCGAAGGCGCCGCCGTTGCGGACCGCCCCCTGGGCACCGATGCCGAGGACCGCGGCGTCCAGGGCCCCGTCCACGCCGCCCGGCACCAGGGCCCGCACCTGTGCGGTCAGGTCGCCGTCCCGCGGCACGAACCAGGTGGCGCCCAGCCCGTGCAGCATGTCCTCGTCCTCCGGCCGGCCGAGGGCCGCGGCGCGCAGGCCGCGCGCCGCGGCCAGTTCGACGGCGAAGCCGCCGACCCCGCCGGCCGCCCCGGTGACCAGCACGGTGGCGCCGGGCCGCAGCGCCAGTGCGTCCAGCGCCTGGGCGGCGGTCAGGGCGTTCAGCGGCAGGGTGGCGGCCTCCGCCGGGGTGAGTCCCGCGGGTGCCGGGGCCACGGCGGCGGCCTCCAGCACCACATGCTCGGCGTGGGTGCCCAGCGGAAGGTCCGGCAGGTCCCGCAGCCCGATGACCCGGTCGCCCGGCCGGTATCCGGTGACGCCCGGACCGGCGGTCTCCACCACGCCGGCCACGTCCCAGCCCAGTCCGGTGGTCTCCCGGCGCGGCAGCAGCCCCGCCTCGGCGGCAAGTCCGGCNCAGGTCCCGCAGCCCGATGACCCGGTCGCCCGGCCGGTATCCGGTGACGCCCGGACCGGCGGTCTCCACCACGCCGGCCACGTCCCAGCCCAGTCCGGTGGTCTCCCGGCGCGGCAGCAGCCCCGCCTCGGCGGCAAGTCCGGCCCGGGTGAAGGCGTCGACCGGGTTCACCGCTGCGGCCTCCACGCGGATGCGGACCTGGCCCGGTCCTGCCTCGGGCAGCGGGAACTCCGCGATCTCGACGGCCTCCGGACCTCCCGGGGTGCGGACAACGGCAGCGCGCATGACATCTCCTCGGAGAACGGGTGGGGAGCGGGTGCCGGGGCGGCCCTTCGGTGCTGTGCCGGTGCCGGGCCGCCCCGGAATACGCGGCCACCGTAAGTTCGCTGTTCCGCAAGCGGGAAGAACGCACTTCGAAGTGCCCTAGGGAGAAGAGGGAGAGCCATGCCGACCCGGACCGCGGCACAGCGCAGGGAAGAGGCCCGCGATGCCTTCGACGCCTTTCTGGCGGAATGCCCGACCCGTCGGCTGATCGAGCGGATCAGTGACAAGTGGGTGGGGCTGGTGCTGCGGGAACTGGCCTGCGGCCCGCGGCGGTACAGCGACCTGTCCCGGCAACTGGCCGGGGTGAGCCAGAAGATGCTCACCCGGACGCTGCGCAATCTGGAGCGCGACGGGCTGGTGACGCGCACGGTCACCCCGTCGGTGCCGGTCCGGGTGGACTACGGGCTGACCCCGCTGGGGCAGAGCCTGCTGCCGGTGATGCGGGCCATCAAGTCCTGGGCGGAGCAGTACATGGCGGAGGTGCTGGCCTCGCGCGCGTCCTATGACGCCGCTGCCGCACCGGCCGGGGCCGCCACCGGCTGAGGTCCCGCCCGCCCCGGGGCCGCAGCCGCGGCGGCCGGGCCGGTCACGGGGGCGGCAGGGCGGTGGCCGCGGCCTCGCGCAGGTGCGCCAGGAGCGCCGTGGTGGCCGGCGGGTCCGGGGGCTGTCCGTGCACGGCTGCGAAGACCGTGCGGTGGTGGCCGGGCAGCCGCACGGTCCGCACCGAGGGGTGGCGCTGGGCGGCAAGCGCCAGCCCCGGCAGGGTGGTGACGCCCAGACCGGCCGCGACCAGGGCCTGCACCGCCACGTAGTCGTCGGTGGTGAAGGCGATGTCGGGGGTGAAGCCGGCTGCCGCGCAGGACCGCACCAGTTGGGTGCGGCACCGTTCGCAGCCGCTGATCCAGCGCCGCCGGGCGTGGTCCGCGAGCCGGTCGCCGGCCAGCCCGGCCGGTGCCACCAGATGGATGGGCTCGGTGAGCAGCGGTGTGCGGCGCAGCCCGTCGTCGCCGGCGGCCGGCGGCTCGTCGGGGTGGCGGAACAGCAGGGCGGCCTCCACCTCGCCGGCGCGCAGCAGGCGGGTGGCGTCGGGCGGTTCGGCCTCGACGAAGCGCAGTTCCACCTCCGGGTGGCCGGCGGCGAACGAGGCGGCGGCCCGGGGGACGAAGGTGCCCAGCGCGGAGGGGAACGCGGCCAGCCGGACGCGGCCGGCCCGCAGCCCGGTGTGGGCGGCGAGTTCGGCTTCGGCGGCGTCGAGGCGGCCGAGGATCTCCTCGGCCCGCTCGGCGAGCATCCGGCCCGCCTCGGTCAGCCGGATGCCGCGGCCCAGCCGCTGCACCAGGGTGCTGCCGGTCTCGGCCTCCAGCCGGGCCAGGTGGTGGCTGACGGACGGCTGGGAGTAGCCCAGGGCCCGGGCCGCCGCCGTGACCGAGCCGTGCCGGGCGACGGCGGCGAGCACACGCAGCCGGGTCATGTCGAGCATGGCGGCAATCTATCAATCCGGTTGATGGACAGAGTAGAAAACTGGCATTTGAACTATGGGACGGGCGGCCCAAGGATGGGGGCATGGAATCCGAACCCACCTGTGCGGATGTGCGGGCGGCCCGGGAGCTGCTGGCCGGACGGCTGCCCGCGACGCCGATGTGGTCCTATCCGGCGCTGAACGAGATGCTGGGCGTGACCGTCCATGTGAAGCACGAGAATGTGCAGCCGACCGGGGCGTTCAAGGTGCGCGGCGGCCTCACTCTGCTCGCCGCCATGGCCCCGAAGGAGCGCGGGCGCGGGCTGGTCACCTACTCCACCGGGAACCACGCGCAGTCGCTCGCCTATGCCTGTGCCGCGTTCGGTGCCCCGTGCACGGTGGTGATGCCGGCGGCGGCCGGCGGGCAGAAGGTGCGGGCGCTGGGCGCGCAGGCGGTGCTGCACGGCCCGGATCTGTCCGCCGCGCAGGCCCGGGCCGAGGAACTGGCGGCCGTGAGCGGGGCGCGGCTGGTCAGCCCGGGTGACACCCCCGCCCTGCTGGCCGGGGTCGGCACCGCCTATCTGGAGATCTTCGAGGACCCGGCCGGCCCGGAGCTGGACGCGCTGCTGGTGCCCGTGGGCAGCGGCACGGGTGCCGCCGCGGCCTGCCTGGTCGCGGCGGAGCTGGCGCCGCGCTGCCGGGTGATCGCGGTGCAGTCCTCCGCCGCGCCCGCGGCACACGACTCCTGGCGGGCCGGCAGCTGTGTGGAACGTGCCTGCCGGACCGCGGTGGACGGGCTGGCGACCGGCCGCGGCTTCGCCCTGCCGCAGCGGCTGCTGCGGACGCGTCTCGCCGAATTCCGGCTGGTGAGCGACGAGCGGATCGCCGAGGCGCAGCGGTTGCTGGCCGGGCATGCGCACACGCTGGCCGAGGGGGCCGGGGCGGCTGCGCTGGCGGCCGTGCTGGACACCCCGGCGGACTTCGCCGGGCAGCGGGTGGCGGTGGTGTGCAGCGGGGGCAACGCGTCCGCCGCCGAGATCGCCGCCCTGGCGGCGGCGCCCGGCCCGGCACCCCGTGGTGGGTCCGGCCCGGATTTCCCGGGAGAGCCGGGGAACCGAAACGCGCCGGCCGCGGTCTGAGCGACGCAGGACAGCAGCAGCACTCTCCTCAGGGGGGGGAAACGTGAAGCGGAAGTACGCGGCATCGGGAGCGGCAGTGGCCCTCGCGCTCCTGGCCCCGGGGCCGGCCGTCGCGGCCGGCGGCTCGCCGGACGCCGGGGCACGGCCGGCCCAGGCGACGCAGGCGGCCCGGACGGCGCAGACGGCGCACACGGCCGGGGCCGCCCGGGAGACCGGAGGGCAGCACTCCCCGGCCGGGCAGCAGCAGGGCCCGGGGTGGACCCGGGAGGCGGGCCAGGTGGTGTGGTGCCAGGGCGGGCAGGGGGACTCGCGGGTGGTTCTCGACCTTTACCAGAACTCGGTGTTCGGTGCGCACGTCAGCCTGTCCGCCGAGGTGGCCGGTGTCGAGTACGGGGGCGGCGGCCCGGTGGCGGGCCCGCTGTTCGACGACGGGACGATCTCCGCCCCGGTGGCCGTCGAGGAGCTGGGGGAGGGACCCTCCCCGGCACCGCAGGAGGCCGTGATCAGCGGCTCCTATGCCGAGGCCGGCCCGCGGCAGCGGGTGCGTGAGGTCGTGGAGGAGCCCTTCGGCACGGTGGTGTCCAAGGGCTGGCGCACCCCGCTGACGGCGGAGGCGGCCGTCGAGGTGCTGGGCCAGGAGTTCATCCTGGACTGCACCGACGCCTTCGCCTTCGATCTGCGGGTGAGGCGGGGCGGCACGGCCGGCGAGTGAGCGCCCCGGCCACGGCCCGGGGCGTCCGGACGGCGCGGCCCTCGCACCCCTGGTGCGGGCCGCGCCGTCCGTCGCCGGGGCCGGACGAACGGCACGGCTGCCGCCGCCGGCCGGTGGTCCGCGCAACGGCCACCCGCACGGCCCCGCGTGGCGGGCCGGTTAGCCTGGCGCGGTGGATGTTCCCGCGGAGGACGAGATCCGGGCCCTGCACGAGGAGCACGCGCCCTCGGCAGAGGCGCTGGAGCTGGTGCACGGGCACTGTGTGCAGGTCTGGCGGATCGCCGAGCAGCTCATCGCCCGCGGCGGGCTCGCCGTGGACGCGGAGCTGGTGCGGGCCGGGTGCCTGCTGCACGACATCGGTGTCTACCGGCTGTACGACCGGGACGGCCGGCTCGATCACCGCAACTATGTGCGGCACGGCATCCTCGGCCACGAGCTGCTGGCCGCCGCCGGGTATCCGGAGGAGCTGTGCCGGTTCTGCTCCTGCCACACCGGGACCGGGCTCACCCGCGCGGACATCATCGAACAGCACCTGCCGCTGCCCCCCGTGGACCACGTGGCGAAGACCGCCGAGGAACGCCTGGTGATGTACGCCGACAAGTTCCACACCAAGTCCGCGCCGCACCGGCTGCTGACCTTCGCCGAATACGCCGCCTTCATCGGCGGGTTCGGCGCGCACAAGGTGGCCGCCTTCGCCGCCCTGCGCGACGAGTTCGGCCTCCCCGGCCCGTCGTCCGCCCTGTAGCGCCTCCCCGGCGGGCCGGAACCGCCGCGGACCGCCCCGGACCGCCCCGGACCCTCGCGCGCCGGCGGAGGGCCGGACCGCGGCCCGTTCCACCGTACGGGCGGTCCCGGTCACCCCGGAGAGGGCCGGTGCGGCGGCGGATACGGCGGCCCCGGAGGTTTTCCGGCGTCCTCTCCCCCGCGGCCGGGCGAGAGCCGCGGACGCCGCCCCCTTGCCGTGACGAGCGGCGGGCAGGGCGGAGGAGCGACGGCTCAGGCCGGGAGGGGGTGCTCGATGGCGGTGACGATCTGCTCGCAGAGTTCGTGGGTGCGCAGGGCGTCCTCGGCGGAGAGCAGCCGGCCGGCCCGGACCGCGCCCAGGAAGACCAGCACGGCCTGCTCGATGCCGCGCTGCCGGGCGACCGGCACCCAGTCGCCGCGCCGCCGGATGCTCGGCTGGCCCTTGTGGTCGATGATCTCGGCCAGGTTGCGCACCTCGCGTTTGGAGTCCTGGCCGGAGACCTCCAGGATCTCCTCGGCCGAGCCGGAGAGCCGGTTCATGGCGCCGATGGCGGTGAAGCCCTCACCGGAGAGCTGGAGCACCACGTGGTGCAGCAGGCCGTCCACGGAGCGGAACCGCACATCGACGCGGTCGACGGCCCCGGGGGCCAGGAACCGCAGGGTGTCCGCCACATGGATGAAGTCGTCGTAGATCATCCGCCGGGGTTCCTCGGGCAGGCCGACCCGGTGCTTCTGCATGATGATCAGATCACGGGCATGCTCGCGGCAGCGGGCGTAGCCCGGGGCCCAGCGGCGGTTGAAGCCGACCATCAGACTGGTCCGCCGCTCCTCGGCCAGCTCCACCAGACGGCGGGATTCGGCGAGATCGAAGGCAAGCGGTTTGTCGACATAGACGGGTACCCCGGCCTGCAGCAGCCGGGCCACCAGCCCCGGGTGCTCGGCGGTGGGGGCGTGCACGAAGGCCGCGTCCGGCCGGGCGGCGAGCAGCGAGTCCAGCGTGGCGTGCCGGTGCTCCGCGGGCACCCGGTAGGTGTCGCCGATGCGTTCCAGGGTGGCCGGAGTACGGGTGTGCAGATGCGGTTCCACACCGGGCTGTGTGGTGAAGACGGGCAGGTACGCCTTCTGGGCGATGTCGCCCAGCCCGATCACGCCGACCTTCACCGGACCCCCTGTGCGTTCGCTCGACTCGGCCGTGCCCCGGCAGCATAGCCGCGCGGCGGTCCGGTAATCGCCTGGCCCGGCGGTCCGTCCGGGGCTGAGGATGGCCGCATGACGACGACATCAGGCGGCTACCCCGGAAACGTCGGCGACGAGCGGACCATGCTGGAGAACTGGCTGGAGTACCAGCGGGAGACGCTGGCCAGGATCTGTGCGGGCCTGGACGAGAAGCAGCTCAAGGAGGCGTCGGCCCCGCCCTCCAATCTGACCCTGCTCGGGCTGGTGCGGCACATGGCGGAGGTCGAGCGCAACTGGTTCCGGCGGGTGCTGGGCGAGTCCCCGGTGCCGGGGGTGTACGGCAGCACGGAGCAGCCGGACCGGGCCATCGAGCTGACCGAGGAGGACCGGGCGGAGGAGGGCTTCGCCACCTGGCGGCGTGAGATCGAGGCGGCCCGGGCGGCGGCGGCCGGGCGCGCGCTGGACGACACCTGCCGGCGGCCCCGGGACGGCGAGGAGTTCAGCCTGCGCTGGATCTATGTGCACATGATCGAGGAATACGCCCGGCACAACGGGCACGCCGATCTGATCCGGGAGCGGATCGACGGGGTCACCGGCCGCTGAGCCGGATGCCGCGGGGCCGGGCCGGGCCGGAGCGCCCGCCCCGCGGGACCGGATCAGCCGGCCAGATCCGGGATGCACCAGTCGATCGGGCTGTGGCCCTGGGCGGCGACCGCCGCGTTGATCCGGGAGAAGGGGCGGGAGCCGAGGAACTTCTTGGCGGACAGCGGCGAGGGGTGGGCGCCGTCCACCACGGCGTGCCGGGCGGCGTCGATCAGCGGGAGCTTCTTCTTGGCGTGCGAGCCCCAGAGCACGAACACGGCCGGGTCGGTGCGGGCGGAGACGGCGTGGATCACCGCGTCGGTGAACCGCTCCCAGCCCATGCCCTTGTGTGAGTTGGCCTGCCCCGAGCGCACCGTGAGCACCGTGTTGAGCAGCAGCACGCCCTGTTCGGCCCAGGGCATCAGATAGCCGTTGTCCGGGACGGGGCAGCCGAGGTCGGCGTGCAGTTCCCGGTAGATGTTGCGCAGCGAGGGCGGGATGCGCACCCCGGGACGGACCGAGAAGCACAGTCCGTGGCCCTGGCCCTCGCCGTGGTACGGATCCTGGCCCAGGATGACCACCTTGACCTCGTCGTACGGGGTGGCCTCCAGGGCGGCGAAGACCTCCTCCCGGGGCGGGTAGACCGGTCCGCGCGCCCGCTCCGTCTCGACGAAATCGCTGAGCTCCTTGAAGTAGGGCTTGGCCAGCTCCTCGCCGAGCACGCTCTGCCACGACCCGGGCAGCTCTCCGATCACGACGTCAACCTCCGTTGCCGGTCAAGTGGTTATGGCGGAGAACGTACCGCGCACCACTGACAGCCGCGGAACCGGCCGGGCAGGGGCCCGCGCCGGTTCCGCGCCGCGGTCAGCCGAGGCCGGCGCTCAGCAGGTGGCCGCCGTCCAGCACCAGGGTCTGGCCGGTGATCCATCCGGCCTCCTCGGAGGTGAGGAACGCGGCGGCGCCGCCGACGTCCTCCGGGGTTCCCAGCCTGCCCAGCGGGTAACGGCGGACCACGCTCTCCTCCCGGCCCTCGTAGAGTGCGGCGGCGAACCTCGTCTTGACCACCGCCGGGGCGATGGCGTTGACCCGCACCCGGGGCGCCAGCTCGTGGGCGAGCTGCTGGGTGAGGTTGATCATCGCGGCCTTGCTCATGCCGTAGGCGCCGATGTGCGGTGAGGCGCCCAGCCCGGAGACGGAGGCGATGTTGACCACCGCGCCGCCGTTGTCCTTCTGCCAGGCGGCCCAGACGCGCTGCACGAAGGCGAGCGCGGCGACCACGTTGGTCTCGTAGATCTTCCGCACCACGGCCAGGTCCAGCTCGGCGAGCGGGCCGTAGACGGGATTGGTGCCGGCGTTGTTGACCAGGTAGTCGATGCGGCCGTAGCGGGCCATGACCGCGTCCACCGCGGCCGCCTGGTGGTCCTCGTCGTGGGCGCGGCCGGCCACGGCCATGGCCCGGTCGGCGCCGAGCTTGTCCACGGCCTCACGCAGCAACTCCTCGTTGCGGCCGGTGATGCAGACCCGGTCGCCGCGGGCGATCAGGGCCTCGGCGATGCCGTAGCCGATGCCGCGGCTGCCGCCGGTGACCAGGGCGACCCGGCCGGTGTCCGGGCTCTGGTCGGGGCTCTGGTCGGGGCCGTGGTCCGGGCCGTGGTCCGTGCTCTGGTGCGTGCTGTCCGTCATGGGTGTCCTCGCTGTGGTGGGGTCCGGCGCCGGTCAGTCGAGCGGCCCGCCGGCCACGTACAGCACCTGGCCGGAGACGAATCCGGCCTCGTCGGAGGTGAAGAAGGCGATGGCGCCGGCCACGTCCTCGGGCGCGCCGACCCGCTGCACCGGGATGGCGGCCGCCGCGGCCTTCTTGAAGTCCTCGAAGCCCATGCCCACCCGCTGCGCGGTCTGCGCGGTCATCTCGGTGGCGATGAAGCCGGGGGCGACCGAGTTGGCGGTGATGCCGAACTTGCCCAGCTCCTTGGCCAGGGTCTTGGTGAAGCCCTGCAGCCCGGCCTTGGCGGCGGCGTAGTTGGCCTGGCCGCGGTTGCCCAGCGCGGAACTGGAGGAGAGGTTGACGATGCGGCCGAAGCCGGCGTCCACCATGTGCGACTGGCAGGCCCGGGTCATCAGGAAGGCGCCGCGCAGGTGCACGCTCATCACGGTGTCCCAGTCGGCGTCACTCATCTTGAACAGCAGGTTGTCGCGGAGCACCCCGGCGTTGTTCACCAGCACGGTGGGCGGGCCGAGTTCGGCGGCGACCCGGGCCACGGCGGCGGTGACCTGCTCGCCGTCGGAGACGTCGCAGGAGACGGCGAGTGCCCGGCCGCCGGCCGCGGTGATCCGCTCCACGGTGTCCCGGCAGTTCTTCTCGTCGAGATCGAGGACCGCGACGGCGCGGCCCTCGGCGGCCAGCCGCACGGCGGTGGCGGCGCCGATGCCGCGGGCGGCGCCCGTGACGATCGCGGTGCGCTGCTCGGTGGTGGACATGTGGTCCTCCTTGACCCCTTGTGGTGTGGCGGTGGTGCGGCGTGCGGCGGCGCGGCGGGCGCCGCCCGACCGCTGAGCAACCGCTTAGTAGTGAGCAGTCGTGACGCTAGAAGCACGGTGGTGGCGCTGTCAACGGTGGGCTCGGCCTCAGCGGGGCGGGCCGGGCCGGCCGGGCGCGCGGGTCAGCGGACCAGCAGCCGCAGCAGGCGGTCCGCCTCGGCCTCCGGATCGGCGGTCAGCCCGGTGTGCACCGGCCCCGGCTGCACCACGGTGCTGCGCGGCGCGGTGAGCCAGCGGAAACGCCGGCCCGGGTCGTCGCGGGCCGCGCCGCCCGCGACGGCGCCGCCCCGGCAGACGCACTCGGCGGCGTGCAGGGCGGCCCGCACCGCGGCCGGATCGGCCTCCGGGTCAAGCGCCCGCAGCCGGTTCTCGTCCAGGTGGATACGGGCACCCAGATAACCGCGGCTCCGGCAGTAGACCAGCACCCCCGCGTTGATCTGCTCGCCGCGCTCCACCCGGGGCACCACCCGGAGCAGGGCGTACTCGAAGACCTCCCGCACCGGCCCGGTGCCGCCGGCGGCCGCGCTCACCGGTCACCGCCCCGCACCGGGAGCACCCCGGTGAGCCACTCCGGCGCCCGGGACGGCCGGGGCGTGGTGGGCGCACCGCGCACGATCCGCCGGTGCAGCCCGTCCGCCCGCTCGGTCAGGACGGCGCGGTAGGCGTCCCGCACCCGGTCCGGCCCGTCGAAGCCGGGCTCGTCCGCCAGCCACTCGTCCGGCACGTCGGCCAGGGCGCGGTCCACCAGGTCCGGGGTGACCAGCGGCGACAGCTCCCCGGCGGCGGCCTCCAGGTCCGGGCCGAACGGAGCCAGCGCGTGGTCCGAGGCGTCGAAGGGCCGCCCGGCGGCGGCCGCGGCCGAGGGCCAGTTGTGGTGCCAGATCAGGGCGGCACCGTGGTCGATCAGCCACAGATTGCCGTGCCACACCAGCAGATTGGGGTTGCGCCAGGAGCGGTCCACGTTGTTGACCAGGGCATCGAACCAGACCACCCGGCCGGCCTCGGCGGCACCGACCTCGAAGGCGAGCGGGTCGAAGCCGATGGAGCCGGGCAGGTAGTCCATGCCCAGGTTGAGGCCGGTGCTGGCCAGCAGCAGCTGCTGCACCTCGGGGTCGGGCTCGCCGCGGCCGATGGCCTCGTCCAGCCGGATCCGGACCAGCTCCGGGACCCGCAGCCCGAGCAGCCGGGCCAGACCGCCGCAGATCACTTCGGCCACCAGCGCCTTGCGGCCCTGCCCGGCGCCGGTGAACTTCACCACATAGGTGCCGAGGTCCGCCGCCTCGGCCAGCGCGGGCAGCGAGCCGCCCTCGCGCAACGGCGTCACATAGCGGGTGACGCGGGTCTCCTGGAGCATCCGCCCAGGCTAGCGGCCGGCCGGGGCGGGCACCGCCGGGACGGATGCCGGTCCCGGGTCCGCTGCGTTCCCGGCGCACCGCCGGGGTCCGGGCGGCACCCGGGAAGGGTGCGCACCGTGGGCGCAGGACGGCGCACATGCTGCCACACAAGCGGCGGTCTGCTCCCAGTTCTTATCGGATCTTTCGCATCACGCTCCCGGGGACGGGCCGGCACGGTGTGATACTGGGCGACACCTTGATCAGGAGGGTGAACATGACCGGACCACTGACGTCCCGCCGCACCGCGCTGGCCGCCGGGGCGGCGGCCGGGCTCGCGGTGACGCTCGCCGCCTGCGGCTCGGACGACGGCAACGGCGACGCGCCCACCGGGCAGGACCCCGGTACCGGCGGCGGCACGGAGACCGGCACCGAGGAGCCCGGCACGGACGGCGGGGCGGACGGCGGTGAGCAGACGGGCGGCGAGGCACTGGCCCGGACGTCGGACGTGCCGGTCGGCGGCGGGCTGATCCTGGAGCAGGAGAAGGTGGTGATCACCCAGCCCGAGGAGGGCACCTTCAAGGCGTTCAGCGCGGTCTGCACCCACCAGGGCTGCACGGTCGGTTCGGTGAGCGACGGGCACATCATCTGCCCCTGCCACGACAGCATGTTCGCCGTCGCCGACGGCGTGCCGACCCCGAACAGCCCGGCCAGGGCCCCGCTGCCGGAGGAGGACATCAGCATCGAGGGCGAGGAGATCCGCCTGGCCTGAGCGCCGGCCCCCGGCCCCCGGAGCGTGGCCGCCCTCCGTCCCCCCCGGGAGGGCGGCCACTTCCGTGCCCGCCGGGGCCGCATCAGGCGGAACGGCGGGCGGCGGGCGGCCGGACCGCCGCGGCCACCGCCGCCGCCACCCGCGGGATCTCCTCCTCGGCCAGCGGGGAGACGGTCAGCCGGATACCGGGCGGCGAGGCGACCCGGAACCGCGCGCCGGGGGCGACCGCCCAGCCGTGGCCCAGCAGCCGGGTCACCGCACTCGTCTCGTCCGCCACCGGGATCCAGACGTTCATCCCGCTGCGCCCGTGGGCGGTCACGCCCAGGGCCGCCAGCCCGCCGAGCAGGGCGGTGCGCCGGGCGGTGTAGGAACGGGCCGCCCGTGCGGCGCCGGGCGGCCAGGACCGCCACAGCGCGGCGACGGTGCGCTGGAGCAGATGGCTGACCCAGCCGGGCCCGAGCCGCTGGCGGCCCCGCACCCGGTCCACGGTGACCGGATCGCCGGTGAGCACGGCGACCCGCAGGTCCGGCCCGAGTCCCTTGGCCGCGGAACGCACGGCGGCCCAGTGCCCGGTGGCGCCGGCCAGGGTGTGCAGCGGCGTGTCCACGATGCCGTGGCCGTGGTCGTCCTCGATGAGCAGGGTGCCGGGGTGCCCGGCGAGCACGGTGCGCAGTCCGCGTGCGCGGCCGGCGGTGAGCGCGGCGCCGGTGGGGTTCTGCGCGCGGGCGGTGACCACCAGGGCGCGGGCGCCGTCCCGCAGCGCGCCGGCCACCGCGTGCGGCAGCGGGCCGTCGTCGTCCAGCTCCACCGGGCGGGGGCGCAGGCCCAGGGCGGGCACCAGATCCAGCAGGCTGCCCCAGCCCGGATCCTCCACGGCGACCGCGTCCCCCGGCCGCAGATGGGCGGCGAGCACCCGCTCGATGGCGTCCAGCGATCCGGAGGCGACGGCCACCGGGCCGGGCGGCAGGCCGTCCGCGGTGAAGGACTCCCGGGCCAGCGCGGCCAGTTCCGCGTCGGTCTCGGGCTCGCCGTAGAGCAGCGGCCGGCGGTCGTAGCCGGCGGCCGTGGCGGCCAGCGCCTCCCCCAGCCGGGGCAGCAGAGCGGGATCGGGATTGCCCTGGGAGAGATCGCGCACGCCCGCCGGCACCTCCGGCCGGATGGCCTCCCGGGCGGCGCTGGCCGGGCGGTCGCGCACCCGGCTGCCGCGCCGCCCCGCGGTCTCGATCACCCCGCGGTCCCGCAGCAGGCGGTAGGCGGCGGCCACGGTGTTGGGGTTGACGGCCAGCTCGCCGGCCAGCGCCCGCAGCGGCGGCAGGCTCTGCCCCGGCGCGATGTGCCCCTCGCCCACCGCCCGTTCCACGCTGGCGGCGATATCCACGGCACGGCGGCCGGTGATGCGGTACTCTCCCGGCATGAATCCTCCTAGTGCAATATCCATTATGCACTAGTGCAATCACGGGCACAGCATCAGGCGCCCGGCACGGCGCGACCCTGAGGGAGAGAAAGCACGCATGGCCGCCACCACCGCCACCACCGCCGGCGACGAGCCCGCCTACCCCCCGACCGACCGCACGGTGCCCACCCGCCTGCGGGAGCGGGCACGCTACGACCGCGAACTGGTGCACGCCGTGCTCGACGAGGGCTATCTGTGCCACCTCGGCTATCTGCACGACGGCGCCCCCGTGGTGCTGCCCACGCTCTACGCCCGCCGCGGCGAGCGGCTCTACCTGCACGGCTCCACCGGCTCCCGGCCGGTGCGCGCCGCGGCGGCGCCGGACCGGCGGCGGGACGGCGCGCCGCAGGACGAGGAGGACGGCCTGCCGGTCTGCGTCACGGTCACCCATGTGGACGGCCTGGTGCTGGCCAAGTCGGCGTTCCACCACTCGGTGAACTACCGCTCGGTCATGGTGCACGGCGTGGCCCGCCCGGTGACCGACCCCGAGGAGCACCTGCTGGCCCTGTCCGCGCTGGTGGACCACGTGGTGCCGGGCCGGGCGGCGGACTGCCGGCCGCCCGCGCCCAAGGAGGCGGCCGCCACCGCGGTCCTCGCCCTCGACCTGCGGGAGGTCTCGGCCAAGGTGCGCGGCGGCGGCCCCGGCGAGGAGCCCGAGGACGTCTCACTCCCGCACTGGAGCGGGGTCCTCCCGGTCTCCGTGGTGCACGGCCCCTTCGTCCCGGCCGACGGCCCGCAGCCGGACGGCCCTGCCCCGGACTACCTCACGGCTTACGCCCGCCCCTGACCGGGCCTCGGCCAGGGCGAGCGCGGTGACCGCGGCCAGCAGCACGGCGGTGCCCGCCAGGGTGGGGGCGGTCAGCCGCTCGCCCAGCAGCAGTACCGCGATGACGGCCGCGGTCACCGGCTCGATCAGGGCGATCACCGACGCGGTGGCGGCCCGGACGGCGGCCAGCCCGGCGAAGTACAGGGCGTAGCCCAGGGCGGTGGGCACCGCGGCCAGATAGACCAGCAGGACCAGGGTCCGGCCCAGTCCGGCGGTGCCCGGGAGCAGGCCCTCCAGCAGGGCGAGCGGCAGCAGCAGGACCGCGCACACCGCGAAGGACGACACCGTGGTCCGGTACGGGTCGACGCTCCGGCCGGCCCTGCCCAGGCGGCGGGTGTAGAGGGTCACCGCGGAGTAGCCCACGGCCGAGAGCAGCGCCCAGGCCACGCCGGCGGGGCGGACGGTGCTGTCCTGCCCGGCACCGCCGAGCACCAGGACCAGCAGGCCGGCCAGGGCGCCGGCCACGGCCAGGGCGCCGCCGCGGCCGAGCCGCTCGCCCATCCACAGCCGGGCGCCCAGGGCGATCAGCACCGGGCCGGCGCCCAGGGTGACCACGGTGGCCACGGCGAGGCCGGTGTGCCGGACACCGGCGAAGTAGGCGGTCTGGAAGACGGTCAGGCCGGCGCCCATGACGGCGATGCGCAGCACCCGCCGGCCCAGGGGCTCGGCGGTGTGCCGCCGGGCGGCGGGGGCGGGGGCTGCGGCGGGGCGGCGGCGCAGCGGCCGGAGGGCGAGCAGCAGGGCCAGCCCGCCCGCGGTGCGCCAGAAGGTGAGGGCGACCGGCCCCAGCCCGCTGCTGTCGAACAGCAGCGCGGCGGCGGCACCGGCGGTGCCCCAGGCGGTCGCGGCGATGATGACGAAGGCCAGCCCCCGGACGACGGGCATGGCCGCGGGCATGGCGGAGGAAGCCGGTTGGTGCCGGTGATGCATGAGGAATTCTCCCGCGAGAAGGAAACGCACTTCGGTCGGTCGCGCTGTCCGGTACCGGGCGACGGCGAAGCGCGCGGCGGCCGGAGGCGGCCTGCCGCGGGAATGGCGCGCTGCCGCCCGGGTTACGCGGGCGGCGGCGGGAGAACGCTCAGAAGCATGCGCGCACCTTACGCGGGAGCGCGTGTTCCGGACAACTTCGCGGGGCTCCGGACGCCCTCCGGAGGCGCGGGCCGCTCAGGCGGTGGGCAGCCAGTCGACCCGGCCGGCCAGCAGGGCGTAGCCGACGAAGGCCACGATGTCGATCAGGGCGTGCGCGGCCACCAGCGGCATGACCCGCCCCCAGCGCCGGTAGAGCCAGACGAAGATCACGCCCATCGCGGCGTTGCCCAGGAAGCCGCCGATGCCCTGGTAGAGGTGGTAGCTGCCGCGCAGCAGGGCGCTGGCCAGCAGGGCGGCGGCCGGGGTCCAGCCGGTCTGCCCGAGCCGGCGCAGCAGATAGCCGAGCACGATGACCTCCTCCAGCACGGCGTTCTGCAGCGCGGAGAGGACCAGCACCGGGATCTTCCACCAGACGTCCGGCAGGTTCTCGGGCACCACGGTGAGGTTGCCGCCCACGGCCCGGGCGCCCAGGTAGAGCAGCAGGCCGGTGCCGCCGATGACCGCGGCGACCAGGGCCCCGCGGGCCAGGTCGGAGCCGGGCCGGCGCAGGTCGAAACCGAGGGCCGGCAGGCCGGGGCCGCGGCCGTCGGGCCGTTCGCGCAGCAGCAGGTGGGCGACCAGTACCACGGGCACCAGCGCGGTGGCGATGCCGAACAGCTGCCAGGCGAGGTCGAGCCAGGGGCGGTCCGGGGCGCGTGAGGAGTTCAGGGTGGCCGCGTAGTCGCTCAGGCCGCCGGGGCGGGTGAGCACTCCGGTGAAGCGGATCAGCGAGGCGACGGCGCTGGCGCCCAGCGAGAGGGCCAGCACGATCAGCAGTTCGTTGCGCAGCACCCGGGCCGGGGGCGCACCGGCCGGGCCGAGCACGCCGGGGGGCTCGCTGTCCTTGGATCGGGTCCGCACCCTTCACGTCCTCCTGTCGGGTCTCCGCTCCGGCCCGGTCCGGGCCCGCACCGCCCACCGGCCGGCGCGCGGGGCCCGGAGCGGCGGGGGTGCCGCTCCGGCTCCGGCTCAGCCGTCCAGCGGCCAGCGGTGCACCGGCTCGTCGGCCGCGGCCAGCGCGCAGTAGCGGCGGACCAGCTCGGACAGGGCCGTCCGGCGGTCCGCCCCGCGGGCGACCGCCCGGTGGTAGGTCCGAGTCTGCCAGGCCGCTCCGGTGATCCGGTGCCGGCACCGGCCTTCGACGACGCCCAGGAAGCGGTCCCGGTCGGCGGCGGACACCCCCCAGGCGTCCAGCCCGGCGGCGGCCAGCGGCAGCAGCTCCTCCAGGACGAGTTCGGCCGCGGGCAGTCCGGCGGGGCCGCCGGCCGCTCGGCCGGCGCCGCGCCCGCGGCGGGGCCAGAGCAGCCGGGCCTCGATGCCGTCCCGGCAGGCGCGGTCGAAGTTGGCGGCCGCGGCGGCGAACGGCAGCCGGTGCCAGACCGGCTCGGGCTGGTCGGCGAGGGCGCGCACCAGGCCGTAGTAGAAGGCGGCGTTGGCCACCATGTCGGTGACCGTGGGTCCGGTGGGCAGCACCCGGTTCTCCACCCGCAGGTGGGGCACGCCCCGGGCGATGCCGTAGACGGGCCGGTTCCAGCGGTAGACGGTGCCGTTGTGCAGCACCATCTCGGGCAGTTCCGGGATGCCGCCGGCCGCCAGCACGGCCTCGGGGTCCTCCTCGTGGCAGATCGGCAGCAGGGCCGGGAAGCAGCGGAGGTTCTCCTCGAAGAGCTGGTGCGGGGAATCGATCCAGCGTTCCCCGAACCATGCGCGCGGGCGTACCCCCTGGGCCGCCATCTCGGGCGGGCGGGTATCGGTGACCTGGAGAAACAGCGGCGGCCTGGACTCCTGCCAGAGCTCGTGGCCGAACACGAAGGGGGAGTTGGCGCCCACCGCCGTCTGGGCCGCGGCGGCGGCCTGGGAGGCGTTCCACACATCGGCGAAGCGGTCGGGGGTGACCTGGAGATGGAACTGCACGGCGGTGCAGGCGGCCTCCGGGGCTATCGAGTCGAAGGTGCGGTGCAGGGTCTCGGCGCCGGTGATCCGGAGTTCCACCTGTTCGCCGCGCGCGGCCATGATCTGGTCGTTGAGGAGCCGGTAACGGTCCACCGGGGAGAGATTCGCGAGGCGCAGATCGTCCTCGGTGATGGTGGGCAGTATGCCGACCGGCACCGGACGTGCGTCGAATTCCGCTCCCATTCGGGCGGCATAGCCGAAGGCGAAGCGCAGTTCCTCGGCGAGATCGTCGAGAACCCGGCCGGTCAGGCTCCGCGGGGCCATGTTCAGTTCCAGGGTGAACTTTCCCAGCTCGGTCTGGAAATCCGCGGTGGCCATCTTTGACAGTACACGGTCATTGACCATGCGCGGTGCGCCCCGTTCGTCGGCCAGGCTGACCTCCACCTCCAGCCCGATGAGGTCCCGCGGCCGGTCGAAGCACTTCTCGTCCAGCATCCGCTCCAGTACGGCCTGGCAGCGCGCCAGTTTGGCGCGGAACCGCGGCCGGTCGCCCAGTCCGAACCCGTCGGCGGACACGTCTGCTCCCATGGCAGGACCCTCCCGATCGTCGCCGGAACGCAGTGTCGAGCATGCCCGGACACGCACGGACTGACGCCGCACCGGGACCGGAGGGCGCCTGCGGGACGCCCGAGGGCCCCGGCGGCGGGGGCGGGCACCGGGCGGGAACCGGCACCACGCCGCCGGCACCGGACGCATATTTTCCATGTGCATATTCCTGTGGAATACTGCTGCCACTCCGCGCATCACCAGGGAGCCCGGCATCTACCCGGCACAGAAGGAGGATGCCCGGTAGTGTGGCAGGAGTCACTCGGCCGACGGATCGGGAAGCCCGGGAGAATATCCCGAATTCGGCCGGAAAATGTCTGGTGGAAACAGACCGGCGCAGCTAGCGGAAACGTGCTGCGAACACGTGCTGGATAAAATCCGCTCACGCGTGTCTCCAGAGTGAGAGGCGACCCACCCATGCCCTTGCATCTTCTCCCGGCTCCGGCCCCCGCGGAGCGCAGCATCCACGCGGCACTCCGCTCCCCCGTCCCCATGTCCCCACTTCCGGCGGCGCTGCGCCAGGACCCCGAGTCCCTGCGCCCGGTGCTGCCGCTCCCGGTGTACCGGCTGTCGTCCCCCTCGGCCGCCGGCGCGCTCCCCCGCACCAAGCTGACCGCCTGGCGGTTCCTGCTCGCCCGGGACAACCGGGCCGTGGGGGCGGCCGAGGCCCGGCTGACCGCCGACGGCTGGACCTTCTCGCACTTCAGCGAAGGTCCGTACATCGCCTCGTCGGAAACCGCGCTGCACCAGGCGGAGGAGCTGCCGGCCGATCTCCAGCCGCGGCTGCTCTCGGTTCCCCAGCTCTACATGCTCACCCTCTGGCTGCACGGCGACATCACCTCGCCGGCCGCCAAGGGACGTCCCGATCCGGCAGACGTCCTGATGCCGCTGGCTCCGGCGCCACCGGGCATCGCGCCCGGGCTGCCGATGCGGGCGGACGCGCTGCCGGGTCTGCTCAGCCGCCGGCTCAGTCCGCCGGCCGAGCAGCTCGCCGGCTGAAGCGGCCGCACCCCGCAGCGGCTCCGGGCCCGCTCCCGTGACGGGAGCGGGCCCGGAGGCCCTGCGGCACCGTCCCGGCGGCCGGGTCAGTCCTGGAACTCCTCCGGCGGGGGGCAGGAGCAGACCAGGTTGCGGTCGCCGTAGGCGCCGTCGATGCGGCGGACCGGCGGCCAGTACTTGTCCTCGGGCGCCACACCGGCCGGGAAGACCGCCTCCTGCCTGCTGTAGGCGTGGTCCCAGTCGCCGGCCAGCAGCGCGGCGGTGTGCGGTGCGTTGCGCAGCGGGTTGTCCCCGGCCGGCCACTCCCCCGAGGCGACCCGGTCGATCTCTGTGCGGATCGCGATCATCGCCTCGCAGAAGCGGTCCAGCTCGGCCAGATCCTCGCTCTCGGTGGGCTCGATCATCAGGGTGCCGGCCACCGGGAACGACATGGTGGGCGCGTGGAAACCGTAGTCGATCAGGCGCTTGGCCACGTCCTCCACGGTCACCCCGGTCTCCTTGGTGACCTGGCGGAGATCGATGATGCACTCGTGCGCCACCAGGCCGCCCGGGCCGGTGTAGAGCACCGGGAAGTGCGGCTCCAGACGGCGCGCGATGTAGTTGGCGCCGAGCACTGCGACCTGGGTGGCCCGGCGCAGCCCCTCGGCGCCCATCAGCCGGATGTAGGCCCAGGAGATGGGCAGGATGCCGGCCGAGCCCCAGGGCGCGGCCGACACCGGTCCGACTCCGCTCTCCGGTCCGGCGGCGGGCTGCAGCGGATGATTCGGCAGATACGGCGCGAGATGCTCGCGCACCGCCACCGGCCCGACGCCCGGCCCGCCGCCGCCGTGCGGGATGCAGAAGGTCTTGTGCAGGTTCAGGTGCGACACGTCGGCACCGAACCGGCCCGGACGGGCCAGGCCGACCAGGGCGTTGAGGTTGGCGCCGTCCACATAGACCTGGCCGCCCGCGTCGTGCACGGCGGCGCAGATGTCCCGGATGTGCTCCTCGAACACGCCGTGGGTGGAGGGGTAGGTGACCATCAGCACCGCCAGTTCGCCGCGGTGCCTGTCGATCTTGGCGTGCAGGTCGTCCAGGTCCACGTCGCCGTTGCGGCCGGTGGCCACCACGACCACCTTCATGCCGGCCATCACCGCGCTGGCCGCGTTGGTGCCGTGCGCCGAGGACGGGATCAGGCAGACGGTGCGCTGCGGCTCGCCGTTGGCCCGGTGGTAGGCGCGGACCGCCAGCAGCCCGGCGAACTCCCCCTGGGAGCCGGCGTTGGGCTGGAGCGAGACCCGGTGGTAGCCGGTGATCTCGGCGAGCCGGTCCTCCAGCTCGCGGATCAGGGACAGATACCCCTCGGCCTGGTCGGCCGGGGCGAAGGGATGCAGTCCGCCGAAGCCGGGCCAGGTCACCGGCTCCATCTCGGTGGTGGCGTTGAGCTTCATGGTGCAGGAGCCGAGCGGGATCATGCCGCGGTCCAGCGCGTAGTCCCGGTCGGCCAGCCGGCGCAGGTACCGCAGCATCGCGGTCTCGGAGCGGTGGCGGTGGAAGACCGGGTGCGTCAGGTACTCGTCCCGCCGCAGGAGGGCGGCGGGCAGCGCGTCGGGGGTGGCGGCGTCCAGGGCGGCCAGGCCGGCGGCGTCCGGCACGGCCGGGTCGTCGGCGATGCCGAAGGAGTCCCAGACGGCGGTGAGGTGCTCCTCGCGGGTGGTCTCGTCACAGGCGATGCCGACGTGGTCGGCGTCGGTGACGCGCAGGTTGATGCCGGCCTCGCGGGCGGCGGCCGCGACCGCGGCGGCCCGGCCGGGCACCCGGGCGGTGACGGTGTCGAAGAAGCTGCCGTGCACCACCTCCACGCCTCCCGCGCGCAGTCCGGCGGCGAGCACCGCGGCCTGCCGGTGGGTACGGCGGGCGATGGCGGCCAGCCCGTCCGGCCCGTGGTAGACGGCGTACATGCCCGCCATCACGGCCAGCAGCACCTGGGCGGTGCAGATGTTGCTGGTGGCCTTCTCCCGGCGGATGTGCTGCTCACGGGTCTGCAGGGCCAGCCGGTACGCCTGCCTGCCGTCCGCGTCGTAGGACACCCCGACCAGCCGGCCGGGCAGGCTGCGGGTGTACTTCTCGCGCACCGCCATGAACCCGGCGTGCGGACCGCCGAAGCCGAGCGGCACACCGAACCGCTGGCTGGAGCCCACCGCGATGTCCGCGCCCAGCTCGCCGGGCGGGGTGAGCAGGGTGAGGGCCAGCAGATCGGCGGCCACCGTGACCACCGCGCCCAGCGCGTGCGCCTGCTCGACGGCCGGGCGCAGGTCGCGCACGGCGCCGGAGGCACCGGGGTACTGCAGCAGCACGCCGAAGACGCCGCGTCCGGCGGCGCTCTCCGGGACGCCCCGGGAGAGGTCGGCGGTCTCCACCTCGATGCCCAGCGGTTCGGCCCGGGTGCGCAGCACGGCCAGGGTCTGCGGCAGGCAGTCGGCGTCCGCCAGGTAGACGGTGCCCGGGGCCCGGCCGACCCGCCGGGACAGGGTCATGGCCTCGGCGGCGGCGGTGGCCTCGTCCAGCAGGGAGGCGCCGGCGGTGGGCAGCCCGGTGAGGTCGGCCACCACGGTCTGGAAGTTGAGCAGGGCCTCCAGCCGGCCCTGGGAGATCTCCGGCTGGTAGGGGGTGTAGGCGGTGTACCAGGCCGGGTTCTCCAGGACGTTGCGCAGGATGACCGGCGGGGTGAAGGTGCCGTGGTAGCCGAGCCCGATCATGGGCTGGAGCACCTGGTTGCGGGCGGCCAGGGTGCGCAGCTCGGCCAGCGCCCCGGGCTCGTCCAGGGCGGGCGGCAGCCGGAGCGCCTCGGCGGAGCGGATCGCCTCGGGCACGGCGGCGGCGGTGAGCTCGTCCAGGGAGCCGTATCCGACCTGGGCCAGCATCTTGGCCTGGTCGCCCGCGCCGGGGCCGATGTGGCGGGACGCGAAGGCCACGGGGCCGCCGGCGGGCGGCGCGGTGTCGGGAGCGTGCGGCGGGCGGTGGGCTGTCATCGAGAGGGCCTCCTGGTCGCTGTGACCTGGGCACCGGTCCGGGTGCCGAAGCGGCCTCCCCCTCTGTCATACGACCTGAGAGCTTCACCGGGCGCGCAGTGCGGGGCCCGGCTTTCACCGTCGGTGAGAGCGGCCGGACCGGCCGTCCGCCGACGCCGTCCGCTCTGCTTTCCAGAGTGGCTTCGCCCGTGCGGTACGGGTGCCTGAGAGATTCCGGGGAGGATTTGCTCCTTCGGCGCCTCCGGCCGGCTGCCGGAGGACTCTCCCGCACGAGGTCGTCAGCCGTCTTCGAGACTACCAGCGTCGGATGTTGCGTCCGGCGACGGGAGTGTTCCGGGGAGGTTCCGTCCGGCCGCGGCCCGGTGCGGGCCGCCGTTCGACTGGCCGGGGCGGGCAAAGTGCCGTTTCGTAGGTGCATGGAGCCTCACCGCGGCGGGTCCGTGGTGAGCGGAGGCGATCAGCGGGAGGAGCCATGCAGACCGACATCGATCCGCGCAGCCTCATCGGCCGGAAGGCCCTGGACCGCAACGGGGCCAAGATCGGCACGGTCGACGAGGTCTATCTGGACGACGCCACGGGGGTGCCGGAATGGGCGGCCGTGCGTACCGGCCTGTTCAGCCGCGACGCCTTCGTCCCGCTGGAACCCAGCGAACTGGTCGAGGAGACGCTGCGGGTGCCCTTCGACCGGGACCTGATCCGGCAGGCACCGGACTTCGGGGTGGGCCGCCATCTCTCGCCCGAGCAGGAGCTTCAGCTCTACCACCACTACGGCCTGGACGTGCCCGGCGCCCCGGCGCCCGGGGAGCGGGACCGGGACCGGGACTTCGGGCGGCTGGCCGGCGGGGACCGTCCCCGGCACGGCCCGGCCGGGGACGCCCCGGGCCCGGTCTACTCGCCCGGGCCGGAGGCGGCGGACGCGGCGGAGCGGCCCGGCCCGGAGGGCGGCAGGCCCTCCCGGCCACCGGGGTCCTCCGGGCCACCGGGGCCGGACGACCCGGGGGCCGCGGGCCGGTCCTGAGCGAGCGCGCCGGGGGCCAGCGGCAGGGGCCCGGCGGGACGCAGGGCGGGATCGTGACCGGGGAAGGTGCGCACCCGGCCGGGCGGTGAGTCCGGTCTCTCGAAGCGCACCGTGACCCGGCCCAGGCCGCTGCCCTGCACCCAGCCGGGTCCGTACTCGTCGTGCGTCACGTCCTGCCCCGGGAACCAGCGCCGTGCGGCCCCGGGCCCGGCGTCGGTTCCGGCACCCGTGCCGGTGCCGGGCCCAGGGCCGGGCCCGGGGGCCTGCTCGTCCGGGCCGCCGCCGG
>NZ_WTLH01000048.1 GCF_011421595.1 Streptomyces sp. YIM 98790
CCCCGTGCCGTTGCGCCGCCCGGCCCCCGGGAGCGGGGTGAGCGGGAGACGCGCCTGCACCGCGAAGCCGCCCTCCGGGCGCGGCCGGGCCTCCAGCCGCCCGCCCAGCGCGGCCACCCGCTCCCGCATCCCCAGCAGCCCGGTGCCGGGCACCGGCGGACGGTCCGGCGTGGCCCGGCCGTCGTCCTCGATCCGCACCGTCAGCTCCTTCGGCAGATAGTCCACCCGCACCCGGGCCGGCGCGGACGGCCCGGCGTGGCGGGTGATGTTGGTCAGTGCCTCCTGCACGATGCGGTACGCGGCCCGGTCGGTCTCCTCCGGCAGCGGGCGGCGCTCGCCGGTGATGTCCAGGCTCACCGGCAGCCCGGTGGACCGGGCCCGCTCCACCAGCTGCGGCAGCCGGTCCAGCCCGCTCGCCGCGCCCGCCTCGTCCGGGTCCTCCTCGTTTCCCGGGGCGCGCAGCACCTCCAGCGTGGCGCGCAGCTCGCGCAGCGCGTCCCCGCTCGCCTCCTGGATCGCCAGCAGCGACGGCGGGACCTCCTCGCCCCGTTTGCGGGCCAGATGGACCGCCACCCCGGCCTGCACCTTGATCACCGAGATCGAGTGGGTGAGCGAGTCGTGCAGTTCGCGGGCGATGCGCAGGCGTTCCTCGCCCGCCCGGCGCCGGGCCACCTCCTCCCGGGTCCGCTCGGCCTCGGCGGCCCGCTCCTCCACCTGCCGGATGTAGGCGCTGCGCTGCCGGGCGACCTCGCCGAACACGGCAGCCGCCACCAGCCAGCCCACCAGCAGGAAGGTCTCCCGGGAGGCGTTCTCCGCGGGGACGCCGCCCAGCCCGCCGGCGTCCTTGGCGATCGCCACCGCCATGGCCAGCGCCGGCACGATCGCCAGCCTGCGGTAGCCGAACCGCACCGCCGTGTACAGCGCCACCAGCAGCGGCACCACCCCGGCGTTCCCGGGGAAGTCGCGCAGGTGGTAGACGAGCATGCAGCCGGTGGAGATCAGCAGCACCGGTACCGGCCAGCGGTTCCGCACCGCCAGCGCCAGCGCGCCGGTCAGCATCAGGACATAGGCGACCTGGTCCAGGTGGGTGCCGGTGGAGGGCGCGACCAGCGCGCCGGTCACCGCCGCCGCGGCGACGCCGACGGCCACCAGCGCGTCACGCCAGGGCGAGCGGCCTGGGCAGCTTCCGGCGTGGGTGAGGTACATGACGGGAGGGTAGCCCGCCCGCGGTGGCCTCCACCTGCCCCGGAGGAACGAGATCGGATCTCCTCCCGCAGGAGGAGGCCGGGGCGGGGCAGGGGGCGTGACGGGTCACACGGACGGGGCGGGGCGCGGGTAGCCGTCCTCGGGGGCGGCGACGCAGGAGGTGCGGCCGCCGTGGCGCCAGTTGGCCGGGGCGTCCTGGAGACGGGCCGCCAGCTCCCGCTCGCTCAGTCCCTCCTGGGGCGATCCGGGCAGCGGGGACCCGGCCAGTGCGGCCAGATAGTCCTGCGCCTCCCAGGCGGTCTCGAACTCCCAGCGGTCGCCGGGCTGCACGGCCAGGTCCGGCCCGATCCGGGTCATGCTCTCGCCGCGGAACTCCAGCGCCGCCCACCCCGGGCCGAAGCCGCACCGCGCGGTGTCCGCGTGCCCGCCGGGCACATACGTCCAGTCACCGGCCGAACGGGGCGCACCGGTGCCGCCGTTGTCGGTGGGGATGCCGAAGATGATCAAGGTGGCCATGGAGAGCAGCAGGGACAGCGCGATCCCCCGCGGCGGCGGACGCCAGCCGCCGCCGTACTCGGTCTCCGACGGTTCCTCGGGCACTCTCGCAGGCTATCTCCCTCTGCCGCTGCGGGCGTGCCCCGGGGAGCGGTCAGCAGCCGACGGCCAGAGCGCGCCGGGCGGCCGGGCGGGTGGCCAGCGCCCCGTCGTAGCGGTGCACCAGCAGGGCGGCCAGTTCGGGCGCGTCGCCCAGCACGGGGGCCAGCAGATCGGCACCCGCCTCCCGGGCCCCGGCCGCGATCCGGTCCGGCAGGAAGCCGGGCGCGATGACATGGGGCGCCACCACCACCCGGCGGACGCCGTCGGCGCGCAGCGCACGGACGACGTCCGCCGGGCGGGGCAGGCACGCGGAGGCGAACGCGGGCCGCACGGCGCACCAACCAGCGGCACGCCGCCACTCCCGCGCGGTCTGTGCGATCACCGCGCCCGCCTCCGGGTCGGTGGAGCCCGCCGAGGCCAGCACCACTCCGGTGGCGGCGCGGTCGGCGGCACTTCCGGTGCGCAGCCCCGCCTCGGCCAGCCGCCGGGTGAGGGCGGCGGCCAGCAGCGGGTGCGGGCCGAGCACCTCGGCCTGGCGGACGGCCAGTCCGGGCAGCCGCGCGGTCTCCTCGCCGAGCACACCGGGAATGTCGTGCTTGGCATGGAACGCGCGGGTCAGCAGCAGCGGCAGGGCGATCACCCGCCGCACCCCCTCGCCGTGCAGCCGGGCCAGCGCCTGGCCCACGGTGGGGAGGTTGAAGTCCAGGTAGCACAGTTCGACGCGCAGCCCGGGGCGCAGCGCCCGGACCCGTCCGGTCAGCGCCGCGACCGTGGCCGCGTGCCGGGGGTCCCGGCTGCCGTGCGCCACCACCAGCAGCGCCGGCCCGGCGTGCCGGGCGGCGGGGACGGGAGCGGCGGGGATCATGGGATGTCGAGTCCGCGGTTGGTGAGCAGGCGGCGTTCCAGCGGCTGGAACAGGGCGGACTCGACCAGCACGCCGACGGCGAGGATGAGCAGCACCGAGGCCAGCACCAGGCTCATGGAGTTGCTCTCCTTGCCCTCGGCCAGCATCTGGCCGATGCCCGGCAGCGGGGTGGCGGTGATCAGCTCGGCCGTCATCAGTGCCCGCCAGCCGAAGGTCCAGCCCTGGCGCAGCGCCGAGACGAAGCCCGGCAGCGCGGCCGGCACCACCACCAGCGCGGTGCCGCGCAGCCCGGTGGCGCCCATCGAGCGGCCCGCCCGCAGCAGCAGCGGCGGCAGCTGCTCGACGGTGGCGATCACCGTCACCGCGATCGAGGGCACCGCGCCCAGCAGCACCACCGCGTACACCGCGCCCTCGGAGTTGCCCAGGGCGATGATCGCCACCGGCACCAGGGCGGCGGCCGGCAGGGACTGGACGGCCGTCAGGGTCGGCCGCAGCACGGTGCGCAGGGGCGCCATCCGGGTCAGCAGCAGTCCCAGCGGCAGCCCGATGGCCGCGGCCATGCCGAAGCCGAAGACGCAGCGCAGGGTGGAGTGCCAGATCGCCGGCAGCAGGGTGCCGTCCGACCAGGCGTCGCCCAGCTCGCCGAACACGGCCGCGGGGGTGGGCAGCACCTCCGACCAGTTCAGCAGGCAGACGGCCTGCCACAGCGCCAGGACCAGGGCGGCGGCCAGCAGCGGCGGGGTGGCCTTGGCCAGCAGCCGCTGCGGGCGGGACCGCTTCTGCTCGGCGTGGGTCTCCAGGGCGTCCAGCCCGGAGGCCATGGACCGGGCATCGTCCGTCGAGGTGTCCGTCGAGGTGTCCGTCGAGGCGTCCGTGGTGGTGTCCGCCGCGGGGTCCGTCATGGATGCCGCGGCCGGTGCGGAGCCGGTCTCAGGTGCGGGCATGGCGGGCGATCTCCTGGTGCAGATGTCCGGTGATCTCGGTGGCCAGCCTGGCCACACCGCCGTCCTCGATACGGCGCGGGCAGGGCAGGTCCACCTGCCACTCGCGGGCGATCCGGCCCGGCCGGGAGGACAGCAGCACCACCCGCTGCCCGAGCCGCACCGCCTCCCGCACGTTGTGGGTGACGAACAGCACGGTCAGCTTCCGCTCCTGCCAGACCCGGGTCAGCTCCTCGTGCAGCAGGTCGCGGGTGATGGCGTCGAGCGCGGCGAACGGTTCGTCCATCAGCAGCACATCGCTGCCCTGGGCCAGCGAGCGGGCCAGCGCCACCCGCTGCCGCATCCCGCCGGAGAGCTGGTGCACCCGCTTGCCGTGGGCGCCGGGCAGATGGACCAGCCGCAGCAACTCCTCGGCGCGCTCCCGGCGGTCGGTCCTGGGCACCCCGGCCAGCCGCAGCGCCAGCTCGATGTTGCGGCCCGCGCTCAGCCAGGGGAACAGGGCGTGGTCCTGGAACATCAGCGCCGGCCGCCCGGCCGCCACCCGGACCTCACCGGCGCTGGGCCGGTCGAGCCCGGCGACGAGGTTCAGCAGCGTGGACTTGCCGCAGCCGGAGGCGCCGAGCAGGCAGACGAACTCGCCGGGCGCCACGTCGAGGCTGATCTCGTCCAGCACCAGGTTGCGGGCGCCGGCCGGGCCGTATGCCTTGGAGACCGCCTCCAGCCGGACGGCGGGGCCGGTGCCGGGCAGGGTGCCGGTCCCGGCGGTGGTGCGGGAGGTGCCGGTGGTGGTGCGGGGTGCGGCGAGTCCGGTGCTCATCTCAGAAGTCCCATCCCTCGTCGTCCGGTTGCTCGGCGGCCTCACCGGCCGCACCGCGGGTGCCGCCGGTGAAGGCGTCGCCGGCCATGCCGGCGGTCAGCGTGGTGCCGTCCGCCGGGTCGATCAGCAGGAAGGAGCCGGTGCGGCGGAAGTCCGCGTAGTCGTCCACGGCCAGCGGCTCGGCGGTGCGCAGCACCACCCGGCCGATGTCGTTGGCGGCCAGCTCGCCGGGTGCGGGCTGCTGGGACAGGTCGGCCAGGGACAGCCGGGAGGGGATCTCCTTGACGATCGCCTTGACCGTGCGGGTGGTGTGCTTCAGCAGGACCCGGGCGCCCGGGGCGAGCGGGCGGTCGTGCAGATGGCAGACGGTGGCGGTGAGGTCCTGGACCGGTTCGGCCCCGGAGCCCTCGGGGACGATCAGGTCGCCGCGCGAGATGTCCAGGTCGTCGGCGAGCCGCAGGGTGACGGACTGCGGCGCCCAGGCCACGTCCACCGGATCGCCCAGCAGGTCGATGCCCACGATGGTGCTGCTGCGGCCGGAGGGCAGCACGGTGACCCGCTGGCCGGTGCGCAGCACGCCGGAGGCGAGCTGGCCCGCGTAGCCGCGGTAGTCGGGGTGCTCGGCGGTCTGCGGCCGGATCACGTACTGCACCGGGAAGCGGGCCGCCTCGGCGGACGGGTCGTGGCCCACCGGCACGGTCTCCAGGTACTCCAGCACGGTCGGGCCGCCGTACCAGTCCATGGTGGCGGAGGCGGTGACCACGTTGTCCCCGGCCAGCGCGGAGATCGGGATGGCCTGCACGTCGGGCACGCCCAGCGAGGCGGCGTACTCGGTGAACTCGGCGGCGATGGCGGCGAAGACGTCCTCGGCGTAGCCGGCCAGGTCCATCTTGTTGACCGCCAGCACCACGTGCGGCACCCGCAGCAGGGCGGCCACCGCGGCGTGCCGGCGGGTCTGCTCCACCACGCCGTTGCGGGCGTCCACCAGCACCAGGGCCAGCTCGGCGGTGGAGGCGCCGGTGACCATGTTGCGGGTGTACTGCACATGGCCGGGGGTGTCGGCCAGGATGAAGCGGCGCCGCGGTGTGGCGAAGTAGCGGTAGGCCACGTCGATGGTGATGCCCTGCTCGCGCTCGGCGCGCAGGCCGTCGGTGAGCAGCGCCAGGTCGGGCGCCTCCTGGCCGCGGCTGCGGGAGGCGTGCTCCACGGCCTCCAGCTGGTCGGCGAGCACCGACTTGGAGTCGTGCAGCAGCCGGCCGACCAGGGTGGACTTGCCGTCGTCCACCGAGCCGGCGGTGGCGAACCGCAGCAGCGAGGCGGGGCCGGTGCCCGCCGCGGGGGCGGTGTCCGGCCCGGGGGGCGTCGCGGCGGGGGAGCCGGGGGTCGGGGGCGTCATCAGAAGTACCCTTCGCGCTTGCGGTCTTCCATGGCGGCCTCGGAGAGCTTGTCGTCGGCCCGGGTGGCGCCGCGCTCGGTGAGGCGGGAGACGGCGATCTCGGCGATGACCTTGTCGATGGTGTCGGCGTCGGAGTCGACCGCGCCGGTGCAGGACATGTCGCCGACCGTGCGGTAGCGCACCCGGCGCTTCTCGGTGCGCTCGCCGTCCCTGGGGCCGCCCCAGTCGCCGGGCGCCAGCCACATGCCGTTGCGCAGGAAGACCTCCCGCTCGTGGGCGTAGTAGATGGCCGGCAGCTCGATGTTCTCGCGGGCGATGTACTGCCAGACGTCCAGCTCGGTCCAGTTGGACAGCGGGAAGACCCGGACGTGCTCGCCGGGGGCGTGCCGCCCGTTGTACAGCTGCCACAGCTCGGGCCGCTGGCGGCGCGGGTCCCAGGCGCCGAACTCGTCGCGCAGCGAGAAGACCCGCTCCTTGGCGCGGGCCTTCTCCTCGTCGCGGCGTCCGCCGCCGAAGACGGCGTCGAAGCGGTTGCGGGTGATGGCGTCCAGCAGCGGCACGGTCTGCAGCGGGTTGCGGGTGCCGTCCGGCCGCTCGCGCAGCTCGCCGCGGTCGATGTACTCCTGGACCGAGGCCACGTGCAGGCGCAGCCGGTGCGCGGCCACGGTGCGGTCCCGGTAGTCGAGCACCTCCGGGAAGTTGTGCCCGGTGTCCACGTGCAGCAGGGCGAAGGGGACCGCGGCCGGGCGGAACGCCTTGAGCGCCAGGTGCAGCATGACGATGGAGTCCTTGCCGCCGGAGAAGAGGATCACGGGACGCTCGAACTCGCCCGCCACCTCCCGGAAGATGTGCACGGCCTCGGACTCCAGCGCGTCCAGGTGGGACAGCGCGCGGGGATCGCCGGACGCGGCGCCGCCGTCCGTGCCGCCGTCCGTGCCGGAGTCCGTGCCGGTGGCCGCAGCCGGCCCGGCCGTGCCGGAGCCGGTGGCGGCACCGGTGGCGGAGGTGGGTCCGATCACGCTCGTCATGCCAGTCCTCCAACGGTTGCTGTGGTCCATCGGGCGGTCGGGGCGGTTCCCGGCTCGCCGCCCCGCGGATGTGCCGGCGGGGTCATCAGCCGTGCAGTCCGCATTCGGTCTTGTTGAAGCCGGCCCAGCGGCCGGCCCGGGGGTCCTCGCCGGCCTGCACCTTGCGGGTGCAGGGGGCGCAGCCGATGGAGGTGTAGCCCTCCTGGAGCAGCGGGTTGGTGAGCACGCCGTGCTCGGCGGCGTAGCGGTCCACGTCGTCCTGGGTCCAGCGGGCGATCGGGGAGATCTTGACCTTGCCGCGGGCCGCGTCCCAGCCGACCACGGGGGTGTCCGCCCGGGTGGGGCCCTGGTCCCGGCGCAGGCCGGTGACCCAGGCGCGGTACGGGGCCAGGCCGCGCTCCAGCGGCTCCACCTTCCGCATGGCGCAGCAGAGGTTGGGGTCGCGGGCGTAGAGCTTCTCGCCGTACTCCGCGTCCTGTTCGGCAACCGTCAGCCTGGGGGTGAGGGAGATCAGGTTGACGTCCATCACCGCCGCCACCGCGTCCCGGGTGCCGATGGTCTCGGGGAAGTGGTAGCCGGTGTCCAGGAAGACCACGTTGACGCCGGGGTGCACCCGGGCGGCCAGGTGGGCGACCACCACCTCCTCCATGGAGGAGGTCACGCACCAGCTGTCGCCGAAGGTCTCGGATGCCCAGCGCAGCACGTCGAGCGCGTCGGCGTCCTCCAGGTCGCGGCCGGCCTGCTCGGCCAGCCGCCGCAGCTCCTCGGTGTCACGGGTCTCGTGGGCGGTGGTGCTCATCGTGGTGCCTCCCGCTGCGTGTGGTCCGGTTCGGGGCGGTGTTCCGGGTCGCGGCGCAGTCCGGCGGCCAGCAGGCCCAGGAAGGACAGGCGGAAGGCCCGGTTGCAGGCTCCGCATTCCCAGGCGCCGTGACCCTCCTCGCTGGGGCGGAGGTCCTCGTCGCCGCAGTAGGGGCAGTAGTAGGGGGCGGCCCGCTCGCTCATGACAGGGCCTTCTCGTCGGCGCGGGCGGCCCAGGCGGCGAACCGTTCGCCGTCCTTGCGCTGGTCCAGGTAGGCGCGCAGCACCCGCTCGACGTAGTCGGGCAGTTCGGCGGCGGTCACCTTCAGGCCGCGCACCTTGCGGCCGAAGCCGGGCTCCAGGCCGAGCGAGCCGCCCAGGTGCACCTGGTAGCCCTCCACCTGGTTGCCCCGGGCGTCGGTGACGAGCTGCCCCTTGAGACCGATGTCCGCGATCTGGATACGGGCGCAGGAGTTGGGGCAGCCGTTGACGTTGATGGTGAGCGGCTCGTCGAAGCCGGGCAGCCGGCGCTCCAGCTCCTCGATCAGGGTGGTGGCGCGGTTCTTGGTCTCGACGATGGCCAGCTTGCAGAACTCGATGCCGGTGCAGGCCATGGTGCCGCGCCGGAAGGCGGTGGGGCGGGTGGTGAGGCCCAGCGCCTCCAGGCCCTCGACCATGGCCGGGATCTTCTCGCCGGGCACATCGAGCATGATCATCTTCTGCTCGACGGTGGTGCGCAGCCGGCCGGAGCCGCCGGCCTCGGCCAGCTCGGCGATCTTGGCCAGGGTGGCGCCGTCGACCCGTCCGACAACCGGGGCGAAGCCGATGTAGTAGCGGCCGTCGCGCTGGGGGTGCACGCCGATGTGGTCCCGCCAGCGCTGCACGGGGGCCTCGGGGGCGGGGCCGTCGGTCAGCTTCCGGCGGAGGTACTCCTCCTCCAGCACCCGGCGGAACTTCTCCGCGCCCCAGTCGGCGACCAGGAACTTCAGCCGGGCACGGTTGCGCAGCCGGCGGTAGCCGTGGTCGCGGAAGATGGCGACCACGCCCTCGAAGACGTCGGGGACGTCCGCCAGCGGAACCCAGGCGCCCAGCCGCACACCGATCCTGGGGTTGGTGGACAGGCCGCCGCCGACCCACAGGTCGAAGCCGGGGCCGTGCTCGGGGTGGCGGACGCCGACGAAGGAGATGTCGTTGATCTCGTGCGCCACGTCCAGCAGCGGCGAGCCGGAGATGGCGGACTTGAACTTGCGGGGCAGGTTGGAATACGCCTTGTTGCCCACGACGCGGCGCTGGATCTCCTCCAGCGCCGGGGTGCCGTCGATGATCTCGTCGGCGGCGATGCCGGCCACCGGGGAGCCCAGAATGACCCGCGGGGTGTCGCCGCAGGCCTCGGTGGTGGACAGGCCGACCGCCTCCAGGCGGCGCCAGATCTCCGGCACGTCCTCGATCCGGATCCAGTGGTACTGGATGTTCTGGCGGTCGGTGATGTCGGCGGTGCCGCGGGCGAACTCCTGGGAGATCCCGGCGACCACCTTCAGCTGCTCGGTGGTCAGCCGCCCGCCGTCGATGCGCACCCGCATCATGAAGTACCGGTCGTCCAGTTCCTCCGGCTCCAGGACCGCCGTCTTTCCGCCGTCGATACCGGGCCGCCGCTGGGTGTACAGGCCGTACCAGCGCATGCGTCCGCGCAGGTCGGCGCCGTCGATCGCGTCGAAACCCCGGTGGGCGTAGATCGTCTCAATACGTGTCCGCACATTGAGACCGTCGTCGTCCTTCTTGGTCTGCTCGTTGGCGTTGAGCGGAGTGAAGTGCCCGGCCGCCCACTGGCCCTCGCCACGGTGGCGTCCGGCCTTGCGACGGGTCGGGGCGACGCGCTTGCTGGGGGTGTCGGCCATGGCGGTGTGGTGTCCTTCGGCTGGAGCTGTGGCGGGAACGTCGGGTTACAGGCCCGGAGGCGGCACTGAGGAGCGCTTGAGCAGCGCAAACGCAGGCCACGGGGGCGGGGGAGCGGCTGTCCGAGCGGGCGGGCGGCGGGCAGGGCGCGCGGTGCCGGGCTCTGTCAGCGAGCCGGACACATGGCGCTGGACATGCGGCCGAGGTCGACGTGGCGCCGACTCACCAAGGCGATTCCAGCTTCAGACATGACAGGAAGATTCGCACGGGCGGGGCGGATGAGTCCACCGTTATCCGCTATGCGGACAGGGAAATCCTGAATAGTGAGACGCTGTGGTCCGTGTCACAGGTCCGCCGGGTTTCACCCGGGGGTGGTGGTGCCGCCCGCGCCGGGGGTTTCGGTGCGGGTGTCGTACACCCGGAAGCCGCGCCGCAGGTAATTGTCCATGGCGTGCGGGCCGTCCAGCGAGCAGGTGTGCACCCGGACCCGGCGGGTGGGCGGGCGCTCCGGCCAGCGCAGCGCCAGGTCCCAGGCGCGGGCGGTGCCGAAGGAGAGCAGGTGTCCGCCGATCCGGCGGCCCCGGAAGGCCGGCAGCAGCCCGAAGTAGGCGATCTCCACCACGCCGTCGTCCTGGCCGGCCAGTTCGATGTAGCCGGCCGGGGTGCCCCGCCGGTAGGCCACCCAGGTCTCGGTGCCCGGACGGCCCAGGATCTCGGCCCACCGTTCCGGGGTCCACGGCAGGCGGTCGGTCCATGAGACGTCGCCGCCCACCGCGGTGTAGAGGAAGCGGCCGAACTCCGGGCTGGGCACCTCGGCGCGCACGATCCGCACTCCGGCCGACGGCTCCGGCTGCCGGGCGGGGGAGAGATCGCCGGGGGCGGTCTGCTCCAGATACCAGGTCGTCACGGGCGCGGCGGTGCGGGCGGTGCTCATGCGGCCATCTCACCACACCGCCGGCCGGGGCGGCTGCCCCGCTTCCCGCCGCCCGCCCCGCCGCCCGCCCCGCCGCCCGGCCGGGTGTCCCGGTGGCTCGGCCCGGCAGCCGGACGGCTCCCGGCGGCGGGGCCGCCGGGAGCCGTCCGGAGCGCGGCGTGCGGTCAGACCTCGGTCAGCCGCTCCACCGCCGTCCGGTAGTCCAGCAGTGCGGCGCGGTGCTCCTCGGTGCCGTGCCGCCCGTCTCCGTCGCCGTGCCACCGGGCGCGCAGCGCGCGGCGCCGCTCGGCCAGGGAGTCCTGGACGCACCGCACGGTCTCCTCCAGCACGTCGTCGGCACGGGCCACGGAGTGCTCCGGGCTGTCCACGAAGCCCTGCACCGCCTCCCGGAGCCGCCGGCGCAGGTCCTCGGCGCGGTCCGGCGGCACCAGCCGGCCGTCCGGCGCGGGCGCCGCGGGTCCGCCGGCCGGGGCGGACGGGGCGTCCGGGACGTCCTCGGCCCCGGCCGTCAGCGGATCGGCCGCGGCCCCCTCGGTGCCGGTGCCGCCGGCGCGGTGGTCCCAGGTGTCCGGGGTGTTCATCGCGGGCCTCCCTCGGTGCCGGTGCGGGTGTCCCTCCGGTGCGCCCCCTCCCGGCCGGCCCGGTGCAGGGGCGCGCGCAGCCGCTCCAGCACCGCGGTGCCCCGGCCCTCCCGGTGCCGGGCGCGGTGCCCGTCGCCGCCGGGGTGCGGGCGGTCCTCCCGGGTCTCGTCCCCGGGCTGCGGCTCGACCAGTTCGTCGAACAGTTCGCGGGCCTCGATCATCGCCCCGCGCAGCTCCTCGGTGCCGGCCCCGCCGGTGCCGCCGTGGGCGCGGCCCGCCAGGGCGTGCACCCGGCGGTAGCCGTCGACGTGCTCCGGGTGGTGCACCGAGAGAGCGGCGACCTGCTGTTCGTGTGCCCCGGCCGGGTAGCCGCGGTCGTGCACCAGCTGCGTGAGCAGGTGGTCCGCCTCGGCCACGGCCACGTCCGGCCGCTCCACGAAGCGCTGCTGGACCTCGCTCCAGCGCACCTGGTAGCGACGGCGGTCGGCGGGTGACAGCGGCAGCGGGTGCAGCCGGTCGTGGTGGCGCACCCGGTCCGCCAGCTCCTTGCGTGCGGCCTTCTCGTCGCCGTCGTGCCGCCGGACCGTCCGGTCGTACTCGGGACCGAACCGCCGCCGCAGATTCCCGCGGGAGGTCCGCAGCAGCGGCCGGGGCAGCGCGAACGCCAGCACGACGGCAGCCAGTACGGCCAGCACAATGATCCATTCCAGTACGGACATGACATGCCTTTCGCCGTGTTCCGGTCGTGCGATCTGGCTGTTGCCCTCTCCCGGAGCGGCTTTCCTGCCGGCGGGACGTCAAACATGTGTACAGATATGCCGGTTTGACCGGACCTGGCCGCCCGCGGCGCCCGCCGGTTCGCGCCCCCGGGTGCGGAAGCGCCCCGCAAGGCTCTCGCCAGGGGTTTCGCCGCCCCCCGCTATGAGGCAGCTCACACACCTCGGCAGCACGTGCGGTCCTGCCGTCCGTGCAGGCCGGAGCCGGTTCTGCAGAACGGCCCCCGGGCTGGTGGGGCCTATCGGCCCAGCACCGGGGCCGTTCGCGGCGCGCGCCGGCCCCGCCCCGCGGCGTGCAATGAGAACGACAGGTTCATTCCCTGACGCACCCGCGACAGCAGAGGTGATGGTGATGGCACAGGCCCCCGTGACGTCCGCCGCGAAGGCCGCCCGGCAGGGCGGGCCCGCGGACGGTCCGGCGGCGCCGGAGCAGGAGAAGGGGCGGGAGGCGGCCCGGACCGTGGACGGTCTGGTCGCCGGCGCCCTCAAGGCCCTGCGCGACTTCGAGTCCTGCACCCAGGAGCAGGTGGACCACATCGTGGCCAAGGCGTCGCTGGCGGCACTCGCCCAGCACGACGAACTGGCCCGGCTGGCCGTGGAGGAGACCCGGCGCGGCGTGTTCGAGGACAAGGCGGTGAAGAACATCTTCGCCTGCGAGCACGTCACGCACTCCATGGCCGGAATGAAGACGGTGGGCATCGTCGCCCGGGACGAGCTGAACGGCATCACCGAGATCGCCGAGCCGGTCGGCGTGGTGGCGGCCCTCACCCCGGTCACCAACCCGACGTCCACGACCGTCTTCAAGGCGCTGATCGCGCTCAAGACCCGCAACCCCGTGATCTTCGCCTTCCACCCCTCCGCCCAGCGGTGCAGCGCCGAAGCGGCCCGCATCGTCCGGGACGCCGCCATCGCCGCCGGCGCCCCCGCCCACTGCGTGCAGTGGATCGAGCACCCCTCCCTGGAGGCGACCGGCCACCTGATGCACCACGACGGCGTCGCCGTCATCCTGGCCACCGGCGGCAACGCCATGGTCAAGGCCGCCTACTCCTGCGGCAAACCCGCGCTGGGAGTGGGCGCCGGCAACGTCCCGGC
The DNA here is from genome assembly GCF_011421595.1 of Streptomyces sp. YIM 98790. Taxonomy (GTDB): domain Bacteria; phylum Actinomycetota; class Actinomycetes; order Streptomycetales; family Streptomycetaceae; genus Streptomyces. The sequence continues at coordinate 12,925 of NZ_WTLH01000048.1, forward strand.
CTACCTCCACAAGTCCGCCAGTCCGGCCCGCGCGGTCAACGACATCGTGCTCTCCAAGTCCTTCGACAACGGCATGATCTGCGCCTCCGAGCAGGCGGTCATCATGGACCCGGAGGTCTACGAGGAGGGCATGCGGGAGTTCCGCAAGCTCTACGGCCACGTGGTCAGCGCCCGGGAGAAGGCCAGGCTGGAGAAGCTGCTGTTCGGCGTCACCGCCGGCGGCACCAACTGCGCCGGGGCGAAGCTCAACCCGGACATCGTGGGCCGCTCCGCCCAGTGGATCGCCGAACAGGCCGGCTTCTCCGTCCCCGAGGACACCACCGTGCTGCTCGCCGAGTGCGCCGAGGTCGGACCGGCCGAGCCGCTCACCCGCGAGAAGCTCTCCCCGGTGCTGGCCGTGCTGCGGGCCCGGGACACCGACCACGGCATCCGGCTGGCCGAGCAGATGGTGGAGTTCGACGGCCTCGGCCACAGCGCGGTCATCCACACCGAGGACGAGGAGCTGGCCGAGGAGTTCGGCAAGCGCGTCAAGGCGGTCCGGATCATCGTCAACGCGCCCAGCTCGCTGGGCGGGGTGGGGGACGTCTACAACGCCTTCCTGCCGTCCATGACCCTGGGCTGCGGCTCCTACGGCCGCAACTCCGTCTCCGACAACGTCACCGCGGTCAACCTGCTCAACATCAAGCGGATCGGACGGCGCAACACCAACATGCAGTGGTTCAAGGTCCCGCCCCGGATCTACTTCGAGCGCAACTCCCTGAAGTACCTGGGCACCATGGCCGGGCTGCACAGGGTCACCATCGTGACCGACCGGACCATGGACCGCCTCGGCGTGCTGGACAAGGTCAAGGACATCCTGCGCGCCCGCCCCGAGCCGGTGCACCTGCAGATCATCGACGACGTCGAGCCCAACCCGGAACTCGCCACCGTCGAACGCGGCGCGGCGAGGATGCGGGAGTTCGGCCCGGACACCATCGTGGCGCTGGGCGGCGGCTCCCCGATCGACGCCGCCAAGGTGATGTGGCTGATGTACGAGCACCCCGAGGTGGCCTTCGCGGACACCAAGGAGAAGTTCTTCGACATCCGCAAGCGGGCCTTCACGTTCCCGCCGCTGGGCGAGAAGGCCAGGCTGGTCGCCGTCCCCACCACCTCCGGGACCGGCGCCGAGGTCACCCCCTTCGCGGTCATCTCCGACCCGGAGGCGGCAAAGAAGTACCCCCTGGCCGACTACGCCCTCACCCCGGACGTGGCCATCGTCGACCCGGTCCTGGCCATGACCCTGCCGCCGGTGGTCACCGCCGACTCCGGCTTCGACGCCCTCACCCACGCCACCGAGGCGTACGTCTCGGTCTACGCCAACGACTACACCGACGGCCTCTGCCTCCAGGCCATCAAGCTGATCTTCGAGAACCTGGAGCGCTGCGTCACCCACGGCAGCGAGGACCCGGTGGCGCGGGAGAAGATGCACAACGCCTCCACGGTGGCCGGCATGGCCTTCGCCAACGCCTTCCTCGGGCTGGTGCACGCCATGGCCCACACCCTGGGCAACACCTTCCACGTGGCGCACGGCCGCACCAACGCGCTGCTGCTGCCGCACGTGATCCGCTACAACGGCCGCATCCCGCGCAAGCTCACCGGATGGCCGAAGTACGAGACCTACCGGGCACACGAGCGCTACCAGCAGATCGCGGCCATGCTCGGGCTGCCCGCCGCCACCCCCGAGGAGGGCGTGGAGTCCTACGCCCGCGCCGTGGAGGAGCTGCGCGCCCGCTGCGGCATCCCCGGCTCCTTCCAGGCCCTGGGCATCGACGAGAAGGAGTTCACCGAGGCCCTGCCGCAGCAGGCCCGCAACGCCTACTCCGACCAGTGCGCACCCGCCAACCCCCGGATGCCGATGCTCGCCGACATGGAGCGGCTGATGCGCCAGGCCTACTACGGACACGCCGGCAGCGCCGCCGGCGACGCCGGATGACCCCGGCGGCCGACCCCAGCCAGAGCTGACCGGACACCGAGCCGACCGGCCACAAGCCGGCGGCAGCAACAGGAGACATCAGCCATGACCACACAGCCCACCGAGGTGGCCCGCGACCGCGGAGCCTGGGACGGCTTCCGGGGCGGACTGTGGCGGGACGCCATCGACGTCCGCGACTTCATCCAGCAGAACTACACCCCCTACACCGGGGACGCCTCCTTCCTGGCCGGCCCCACCGAGCGCACCACCGCCGTGTGGCGCCGGCTGTTCGCCCTCTTCCCCGAGGAGCGCCAGTACGGCATCTACGACGTCGACGTCTCCACCCCCTCCGCCATCACCGCCTTCCCGCCCGGCTACATCGACAAGGAGAAGGAGCTGATCGTCGGCCTGCAGACCGACGTGCCGCTGAAGCGGGCCATCATGCCCAACGGCGGCTGGCGGATGGTGGAGAACGCGCTCAAGGCCTACCACTACCGGCCGGACGAGCGGATCAAGGAGGTGTTCACCAAGTACCGCAAGACCCACAACGAGGGCGTCTTCGACGCCTACACCCCCGAGATCCGCGCCTGCCGCTCGGCCGGCCTGATCACCGGCCTGCCCGACGCCTACGGCCGCGGCCGGATCATCGGCGACTACCGCCGGGTCGCGCTCTACGGCGTGGACCGGCTGATCGCCGACAAGCAGCAGGACAAGCAGGACCTCGACGCCCAGTGGCCCACCGACGAGGTGATCCGGGACCGCGAGGAGACCGCCGAACAGATCCGGGCGCTGCGCGAGCTCAAGGAGATGGCCGCCTCCTACGGCCACGACATCTCCGGCCCCGCGGTCACCGCCCGGGAGGCCGTGCAGTGGCTGTACTTCGGCTACCTGGCGGCGGTGAAGGAGCAGAACGGCGCGGCCATGTCCCTCGGCCGGATCGACGCCTTCCTCGACGTCTACCTCCAGCGCGACCTGACCCGCGGGCTGCTCAGCGAGCCCGAGGCGCAGGAGCTGATCGACGACTTCGTCATCAAGCTGCGCATCGTGCGCTTCCTGCGCACCCCGGAGTACAACGAGCTCTACTCCGGCGACCCCACCTGGGTCACCTGGTCGCTGGCCGGGATCGGCGAGGACGGACGGCCGCTGGTCACCCGCACCGCCTTCCGTGCCCTGCAGACCCTGTACAACCTCGGGCCGGCCCCGGAGCCCAACCTCACCGTGTTCTGGTCGCCGCGGCTGCCCGAGGGCTTCACGTCCTTCGCCGCGAAGGTGGCCATCGACACCAGCGCGCTGCAGTTCGAGAACGACGAGCTGATGCGGCCCAGGTACGGCGACGACACCGCCATCGCCTGCTGCGTCTCGGCCATGGCCATGGGCAGGCAGATGCAGTTCTTCGGCGCCCGGGTCAATGTCGCCAAGGCCCTGCTCTACGCCATCAACGGCGGGCGGGACGAGAACACCGGCGAGCTGGTGGTGCCCGGGTTCGCCCCCGTCACCGGCGAGTACCTGGACTACCAGGAGGTCGCCGCGGCCTACGACGCCATGCTGGAATGGCTGGCCAAGACCTATGTGCACGCGCTCAACGTCATCCACTACATGCACGACAAGTACGCCTACGAGCGCATCGAGATGGCGCTGCACGACCGGAAGGTCCTGCGCACCATGGCCTGCGGCATCGCCGGCCTGTCGGTCGCGGCGGACTCCCTGTCCGCGATCAGGCACGCCAGGGTGAAGGTGATCCGGGACGAGACCGGGCTGGCCGTGGACTACCGGGTGGAGGGCGAGTACCCGGCGTTCGGCAACAACGACGAACGGGCGGACTCCCTGGCCGAGAAGCTCGTCCACGACTTCATGGGCAAGCTCCGCAAGCACCCGACCTACCGGGGCGCGCTGCACACCCAGTCGGTCCTCACCATCACCTCGAACATAGTCTACGGCAGGAAGACCGGCAACACCCCGGACGGGCGGCGGGCCGGCACCCCGTTCGCGCCCGGCGCCAACCCGATGAACGGCCGCGACAAGCACGGCTACATCGCCTCCTCGCTGTCGGTGGCCAAGCTCGCCTACGACGACGCGGAGGACGGCATCTCGCTGACCAACACCATCACCCCGGACGCCCTCGGCCGCACCGCGGAGGAGCGGATCGGCAACCTCACCGGGGTGCTGGACGGCTACACCGGGAGCGGCGGCTTCCACATGAACGTCAACGTGCTGGACGAGGCCATGCTGCGGGACGCGATGGAGCACCCGGAGCAGTACCCGCAGCTGACCATCCGGGTCAGCGGCTACGCCGTCAACTTCGTCCGGCTGACCAGGGAGCAGCAGCTGGACGTGATCAACCGCACCTTCCACGGCCGGCTCTGAGGGCCGGCCCCGGCCCCGCCCCCCGCCCCGCCGGCCGGGCCGGCCCCGGCTCACCGGCACGGGACGGCACGGCACGGCACGGGACGGGACAGGACAGGAGGAGACGTGATGCCACCCACCACCGGCCCCGTCCGCCCTGCGGACCGGGCGCGCCGCCCCGCACACCCCCTGCACGGCGCGCGCCCGGCCGGGCCGCACCCCGCCGCCACCGCGGCGGGGGCGGCCTCCCGCCGTCCCGTGAGCGGCTCCGTGCACTCCTGGGATCTGTCGACCGGCGTGGACGGACCCGGGACCCGCTTCGTGACCTTCCTGGCCGGCTGCCCGCTGGCCTGCCTCTACTGCCACAACCCCGACACCTGGTCGCTGCGCCGCGGCACCCGGATGTGGGCCGACGAGGTGGTCGCCGAGGCCGCCAAGTACCGCACCTTCATCCGGGCGGCGGGCGGCGGGGCCACGCTCAGCGGCGGCGAACCGCTGCTCCAGCCGCTGTTCGCCGGCGAGCTGCTCTCCCGCTTCAAGCACGAACTCGGTCTGCACACCGCCCTGGACACCTCCGGCTTTGTGGGCCACCGGGCCCCGGACTCGCTGCTCGCCGACACCGATCTGGTGCTGCTGGACATCAAGTCCTGGGACCCGGCCACCTACCGCAGGGTGACCGGCCGCGAGCCGGCCCCCACCCTGGCCTTCGCCCGCCGCCTCGCCGAGCTGGGCAACGAGGTCTGGGTCCGCTTCGTGCTGGTCCCCGGCCTGACCGACGCCCCGGACAACGTGGACGGCGTCGCCGCCTTCGCCGCCTCCCTCGGGAACGTCTCCCGGGTCGACGTGCTGCCCTTCCACAAGCTGGGCGCGGCCAAGTGGGAGGCGCTGGGCAAGCGGTTCGTCCTGGCCGGCACCCCGTCGCCGACGGCGGAGCAGCTCACCGCCGCCCGGGACATCTTCCGCGCCCGCGGCCTGCACGTGGTCTGATCCCCCGGCGGCGGACAGACCGGCGGCGGACAGGCCGGACGGGCCCCGGGCCGACGACCGCGGGCGCCGCCGGACGTCAGGCGTCCGGCCGGTCCCGGTGCCCCCGCACCACCGGCCCCCGCACCACCGGCCCCGGCACCACCGGCCCCGGCACCGCCGCGCGGAGCGCCGCGACGGCCGCGGTGACCGCCGGATGCCGGGCGGCGCCGCTGCGGTGGGCGATCAGCGTCCGGCGGCGCAGCGGCAGCCCGGTCAGCGTGACCGCCGGCGGCGGGCCGCCGGCCGCGCCGAGCAGCGGCACCAGGGCGACGCCCTGCCCGGCCGCGACCAGGTCCAGCACGGCGGCGAAATCGTCGACCCGGTGCCGGATGCGCGGGGCGAACCCGGCCGCCTGGCAGGCACGGACGGTCATCGCATGGCAGAGCGTCCCCAAAGTGGCCGTGATCCACGGCGAGTCCCGCCACCGCCCCAGCAGGACCTCCAGCGGGACGCCCGGCCCGGCAGCCGGCCCCGGCTTCTCCCCGCCCTCCTCACCCGAGGCCAGGAACATCGGCTCCTGGTACAGCGGCTCCGCCGCCAGACCGGGCTCGGCGGGCACCGGCACGAAGTCGTACGCATGGACCAGCGCGAGATCCAGTTCCCCGGCGCGCAGCGCCCCGCCCACCGCTGCCGGATCGATCTCCAGCACCATCGGCTCCAGGCCCGGATGGCGGTCGGTCAGCCCGGCCAGCGCCGGAAGCACGATGGTCCGGGTCGCGCTGGGGAACGTCCCGATCCGCAGCGGGCCGGCCAGGCCCCGGCGGGTTCCGGCCAGCTCCGCGGCGGCCTGCTCCAGGCGTTCCAGCACCGCCTCCGCATGGCGCACCAGGTTCCGGCCCGCCGGCGTGAGCACCACCCGGCGGCCGGTGCGCTCCAGCAGCGGCACCCCGGCCTCCCGCTCCAGGACGGAGAGCTGCTGGGAGACCGCCGAGGGGGTGAACGCCAGCGCCTCCGCGACCGAGGCTATGGTGCCGCGCAGGGCCAGCTCCCGCAGCAGGCGAAGCCGCCGGACATCGAGCATCGGCTCAGCTTACGCTCGCCACCGGAAAAGCGAAGTGGACCTGAACATCCCCCCGCCGCGACCCTCGTAGCCATGACGCATACACCCACATCGCGCACCGCGCCGGCCGACGCCCCGGCGGTGAACGCCCCCTCGGCACGGCGGGCCGGGGCGGCCGTGCGGGCGGGGCTGCACGGCATCCACGTCCCGCTGGTCACCCCCTTCACCGCCCAGGGGGAGATCGCGGCGGACGCCCTGGAGGAACTGGCCCACACCGTGCTGGACGCGGGCGCCACCGGGATCGTCGCACTCGGCACCACCGCCGAGGCCGACACCCTGGAACCGGCGGAGCGGGCGAGGGTGACGGAGATCTGCGCCCGGGTCTGCCGGGAGCGGAACGCGCCGCTGACCGTCGGCACCGGCGGCAACGACACCCGGGCCACCGAGCGCGCCCTCGCGGAACTCGCCGCACGGGTCCCGCAGGCCCTCGCGGCACTGGTGCCGGTGCCGTACTTCACCCGCCCTTCGGCCGCCGGCGTCCTGGCGCACTTCGCCCGCCTGGCCGCGGGCAGCCCGCTGCCCCTGGTCGTCTACCACATCCCCTACCGCACCGGTCAGCCGCTCGACGCCCGGGCCCTGCGCGAGCTGGCCGGACTGCCCGGCATCGCCGGGATCAAGCTGGCGCCCGGACGCATCGACGAGGAGACGGTCGCCTTCCTCGGTGACCTCCCGCCCGGCAGCTCCGTGCTCGCCGGGGACGACGCACTGCTGTCCCCGCTGCTGGCACTGGGCGCGGCGGGCGGCATCCTGTCCTCCGCCCACCTGGCCACCGGCCGGTTCGCCGAACTGGCCGCCGCCTGGCGGCACGGCGACCCGGAACGGGCCCGGCCGCTGGGGCACGCCCTCGCCCGGCTCTCCACCGCCGTGTTCCGGGAGCCCAACCCGGCCGTGGTCAAGGGTGTGCTGCACGCCCAGGGCCGCATCCCCACCCCGGGTGTCCGGCTGCCGCTGCTGCCGGCCGCCCCGGCCGCCGTCGACGGCGCGCTGGAGCACCTCGGCGCGCTCGGCCCGGCCCGCCCCCTTCCCGTCCCCCTCCCCGGCGCTTCTTCCGGCCCCGGCACCGCGCCCCGCTGACCGGGCGTGGCCCCGGGGCGGGAACGGGAAGGTGCATGCATCCGCCGCCTTCGCCCCCACTTCGCCCCCCACTTCGCCCCCCGCTCCGCCCCCCCCGGCGGCATGCGGGCGTTCGCCGGCGCGGCCCTGGCCCGCCTCCGGCAGGAAGTACCCGAACCCGGCGTTCACCGGCCACGTGCGGCGGTACGGCCAGGTCACCACCGGCATTCCCGTCCATGACCCCGGCCGCGCCGCCGCGCCCGGACCGCCGTCGGGGGAAAAGCAGTGGTGGGACGCGGCCCGCCGGCCGGATGATGGGAGCCGGACCCGGCGGGCGCGGGAAGCGAGGACACCGGTGCGGACGATCGCGGCGGAACCGTTCCCGGAGATCGCCTGCGACGAGTCCGGGTCCGACGGGGAGAACCTCATGGGCGGGAACACCGACGTGTTCGCGCACGCCGGGGTGGCCGTCGCCACCGGGACGGCGGCCCGCCGGCTCGCGGAGATCCGGCGGCTGGTGCGGTCCCCCGCGCGGGAGTACAAGGCCAACCACCTGCTCCGGGCCAAACACCGCCCCGTGCTCGAATGGCTGCTCGGCCCGGACGGCCCGCTGCTCGGCCACGCCCAGGTGCACCTCACCGACAAGGCGTTCTTCGTGGTCGGCAAGGTGACGGAGGTCCTGCTGCCGGACGGCGACGCCCCGGCGGACCTGGCCCGGGTGCTCTACCGGGCCGGGCGCGCGGCGTCCGCCTCCGCCCCGGGCCGCTGGCGGCGGTTCCTGGTGCGGAGCAACGACCTGCTCCGGCTGCGCAGCAACGGCGACGACCCGGTGGCGTCCTTCCTGGAGGCGGCGGCGGGGCTGCGCACCGCCCTCGGCCCCGGCCCGGCCGCCGAGCCGCTGCGGCTGCTCGCCGCGTCCCGGGCCCGGGCCGAGGCGTTCCGGGCCCGGCTGTCCGGGGAGGCCGCCGCCGCCCCGGCCCTGGACCCGCTGCTGCCCGCCCTGGTCAGCACCGCCCGCCACTGGAGCGCGCCCGGCCGGCCCGTCGCCCTGGTCCACGACCGGCAGAGCGTGCTCACCCAGGAGCGGGTGGCCCGGCTGTGCGAGACCGCCGGAGTGGGCAGCCTGGTGCTGGTGGACTCGCTGGACGATCCCCGGGTGCAGCTGGCCGACTTCCTGGCCGGAGCGGCCCGGAAGATCGCCTCGGACGAGCTCAACGGCCGAGGCGACGCCGTCCTGTCCGCCCTGCTGCGCCCCTACGTCGACCCCGGCTCGGTCTGGGCCGACGAGCCGAGCTGGGCGCGGCTCAGGGGCTGACCGGGCGGGCGCGGTCCAGCAGCGCCCCGGTGCCGGCACCGGCCGGGAGGGTGCCGAAGGCGGTGCCCCACTCGCCGCCCAGCCGGGAGGCGCAGAAGGCGTCGGCCACCTCCGCCGGGGCGTGCCGGACCAGCAGGGCGCCCTGGAGGACCAGCGCGAAGCGCTCGGCCAGCAGCCGGGCCCGGCTCTCGATGCCGTCCAGGTCGGAGAGCAGGGCGAGCAGGTCCTTGATCGCGGTGTCCAGGCGGTGGTCCGCGCCGGTGGCCTGCCCGACCTCGGTGAGGTAGGCGTTCAGCGCCTGCGGCTCCTTCCGCAGCGCGCGCAGCAGGTCCAGGGCCTGGACATTGCCCGAGCCCTCCCAGATGGAGTTCAGCGGCGACTCGCGGAGCAGCCGCGGCATGCCGGAGTCCTCGACATAGCCGTTGCCGCCCAGGCACTCCAGGGCCTCGGCCACCAGCGGGGTGCAGCGCTTGGTGACCCAGTACTTGGCGGCCGGCAGGGCCAGGCGCAGCAGGTACCGGTCCTGGGCGCGCCCGGCGGCCGCGCCGTCCCAGGCGGCGGCCAGCCGCAGCATCAGGGCGGTCGCGGCCTCCGACTCCAGCGCCAGGTCGGCCAGCACGTTGCGCATCAGCGGCTGGCCGGCCAGCGGGCTGCCGAAGGCCCGCCGGTGGGTGCAGTGGTGCACCGCCTGGGCGACCGCCTGGCGCATCACCGCCGCCGAGCCGGTCACGCAGTCCAGCCGGGTGGCGGCGACCATTTCGATGATGGTGGCCACCCCGCGCCCCTCCGGGCCGACCCGGCGGGCCCAGGTGGTGCCGTCGAACTCGATCTCGGCGGAGGCGTTGGAGCGGTTGCCCAGCTTGTCCTTGAGCCGCTGGAGGCGGAAGGCGTTGCGGCTGCCGTCCTCCAGCACCCTCGGCACCAGGAAGCAGGTCAGGCCCTCCGGGGCCTGGGCCAGCACCAGGAACAGGTCGCACATCGGGGCCGAGCAGAACCACTTGTGGCCGGTGAGGGCGTAGGTGCCGTCCTCGGCCAGCGGTTCCGCCCGGGTGGTGTTGGCCCGCACGTCCGAGCCGCCCTGCTTCTCGGTCATGCCCATCCCGGCGAGGATGCCGGGCTTGGCCGCGGGCGGGGTGGTCAGGCCCGGGGAGTAGCCGCGCGAGGTCAGCAGCGGGCCGTACCGGGCGGACAGGTCCGGTTCGGCGCGCAGCGCCGGCACGGCGGCGTGCGTCATGGAGACCGGGCAGCCGTGCCCGGCCTCCGCCTGGGACCACAGGAAGAACCCGGCGGAGCGCCGCAGCTGCCCGTGCGGCCCGGACTCCGCGTCGGTGAGCCCGGCCGTGACCGCCCGCTCCAGCAGCCGGTGCCAGGCCGGGTGGAACTCCACCTCGTCGATGCGGTGGCCGTACCGGTCGTGGGTGCGGAGCACCGGCGGGTACGCGTTGGCCAGCCGTCCCCACTCCTGGGCCTCGGCGGAGCCGGCCGCCCGCCCCAGCTCCGACAGCCCGGACAGCACCTCCGCGGCGCCTTCCGCCGGCCGTCCCCCGGGCTGTCCACCGGCGCCGAGCCAGTGGGTGACGCCCTCCCGCAGGGCGGTGTCGGAGGCGAAGGCGTCGTAGTCCGCCAGGGGCGGGGGCTGATTGGTGACCTCGTGCGTGGCGGTGCCGTGGAGCGGAGGGAGAGACATGTCGATACGTTATGCGCGTGCACGCCCATGAGCCATCCCCGGAACGCGAGGGGGACGACGCCGGTGAGGCCGGGCCGGCCGAGGACGACGACGGCCGCCCGGAGCGCGTCCTCTACCGCGACCTCCCCAAGCGCAAGCTGCTGTGGCTGCTCACCAAGGACACCGCCATCTCCTGTGCCGAGCACCGCATCATCGGGCTGGCCGCCGAGGCGGCGTTCTTCACCCTGCTCTCCCTGCCACCGCTGCTGCTCGGGATGGTGGGCCTGGTCAGCAGCCTGGACGCGGTGGCCGGCACCGACATCCTGGAGACCGTCCGCGGCCAGATCCTGGAAGGCGCCGACGCCCTGCTCTCCGACCGCGGGGTGCAGGAGGTGGTGCGCCCGCTGATCGACGACCTCACCCAGGGAGCCCGCCCCGATGTGATGTCCTTCGGCTTCCTGCTGGCGCTGTGGTCCGGCTCCCGGGCGGTCAACGTCTTCATCGGCACCATCACCGTGATGTACGGCCTGGACGGCTACCGCAACCCGGCCGTCACCCGGCTGCTGGCGTTCTCGCTGTACGTCGTCGCCCTGGTGGCGGGCGCGCTGGTGGTGCCCGCCCTGGTGGTGGGCCCGGACCTGGCCGGCCGGGTGCTGCCGGCCCTGGAGGACCCGCTGCGCGTCCTGTACTGGCCGCTGGTGCTGCTGATCTGCGTCGGCTTCCTCACCACCCTCTACCACCTGTCCGTGCCGGTCCGCTCGCCCTGGCGGGAGGACATCCCCGGCGCGCTGGTGGCGCTGGCCATCTGGGCGGCCTGCGCCTACGCGCTGCGCGTCTATCTGCGGACCGCGGTGGAGGGCCAGAGCATGTACGGCTCGCTGGCGGTGCCGGTGGCGATCCTGCTCTGGCTGGGCGTGTCCGCCTTCGCGGTGCTGGTGGGTGCCGCGCTGAACGCCGCCGTGGACCGGGTCTGGCCGACCGCCACCATCGCCGCCGCCCGTGCCCGGACCGAGCGCGCCCGGGAGGCCGCGGCAAGGGCGATGCTGGAGGCCGTGGAGGAGCGCCGCACCCGGGCCGAGAAGGCCGGCGCCGCCGCCCCGGACTTCACCCAGGACCTGGCCCGCGTGGCGCAGCGGATGGCCCGCTCGCTGCGGCCCGCCGAGCTGGGCGCCCAGCTGCGCGCCGCCCGCAAGCGGCGGCGCGGGGAGGCCAGGGCGCGGCGGCGGGGCGGAGGCCGTACGGGCGACGGCGGGCCCGGCGGGGAGCGGCCGGGGCGCAACCGGACGGAGCGGTCCACAGCTTGACATCCGGTCGTAATCTGGCCGCTGCGGTGGACGGAATGTAGGCTGGGAACACTGCCGCCCATGCCGCTGTCAACTGCCCCCTGCCACAAGTCGCTTGTCGGTGAGCCGCGCGACAGCCGGCCCGGGCCGGCCGCGAGGGGTGAGCGGTACTCAGCCCGCAGAGCCCCACCTGCCGGACTCACCAGGAGACCCCCGTGACCGATGACGCGCCCTCGGCAGACGAGAGACCCCTGCCGGACATCGACAACACCGTTCCGCACTCCGCCCGGATATGGAACTACTGGCTCGGCGGCAAGGACAACTACGAGGTCGACCGTGTGGTGGGCGACCAGTTCAGCACCGCCTTCCCGGCGATCGCGGACAACGCCCGCGCGTTCCGGCACTTCCTGGCCCGCGCCGTGCGCTACCTGGCCGGCGAGGCCGGTGTGCGGCAGTTCCTGGATCTCGGCGCCGGGCTGCCCACCGTGGACAACACCCATGAGATCGCCCAGCGGGTGGCCCCGGAGTCCCGGATCGTCTACGTGGACAACGACCCGCTGGTGCTGGCGCACGCACGGGCCCTGCTGACCAGCACGCCCGAGGGCCGCACCGACTACATCGACGCCGATGTGGCCGATGCCGGGAAGGTGCTGGAGGCCGCCGCCCGCACGCTGGACTTCGACCGGCCGATCGCGGTCATCCTGTGCGGCATCCTCGGCCACCTGGGGGACGAGGAGTCCCGGGATCTGGTCGCCCGGCTGATGGCCCGGGTGCCCTCCGGCAGCTATCTGCTGGTCTGCGACGGGGTGGACACCGACCCGGTGCTCAACGAGGCGCAGCGCCGGCACAACGAGGGCGGCCAGGTGGTCTACCACCTGCGCAGCCCCGAGCGGGTGGCCACGTTCTTCGGCGGACTGTCGGTCGTCGACCCCGGTGTGGTCTCCTGCCCGGACTGGCGGCCGGAACCGAGCCCCTTCCCGCCCGGCGACGTGCACGCCTACGGCGGAGTGGGGCGCAAGTCATGAGCGCGCCGCAGGCCGCCCGGACCATGTCCCCGCCGCACGGCACCGCCGCCCCGCCCGGCCCCACCGTGCCGCGGATGGTGCTCGGCGCGCAGCTGCGCCGCCTCCGCGAGACCTGCGGGGTCACCTGCGAGGAGGCCGGCGAGGTGATCCGTGCCTCGCACTCCAAGATCAGCCGGCTGGAGATGGGCCGCACCGGCTTCAAGATCCGGGACGTGGAGGATCTGCTGACCCTCTACGGCGTCACCGAGGCGGCCGACCGCGCCACGCTGGTCGCGCTCGCCGCCCAGTCCAACCGGCCCGGCTGGTGGCACGCCTACCACGACGTGGTGCCCCGCCACCTGCACCAGTACCTGGGCCTGGAGCAGTCGGCCGAGGTGATCCGCAGCTACCAGCTCCAGTTCGTGCCCGGGCTGCTGCAGACCGAGGACTACGCCCGCACCCTGCTCCGGCTCGGGCCGGACGGCGGACACCAGGGCCGCACCGAGCGGCGCCTGGAGCTGCGCATGCGGCGGCAGGAGGTGCTGGAGGGCGGTGCGCCGCCGCGGCTGTGGGCGGTGATCGACGAGGCGGCGCTGCGCCGCGTCATGGGCGGGCCGAAGGTGATGCGCGCCCAGCTTGACCGGCTGATCGAGGTCTCCGAACTGCCGCACGTCACCGTGCAGATCATGCCGTTCTCGGCGGGCGGGCACCCGGCGCTGAACGGCTCGCTGACCGTGCTCCGGCTGCCCGGCGGCGAACTGCCGGACGTGGTCTTCATGGAGCACGCCATGGGCGGCCACTACCTGGACAAGCCCGGTGAGGTGGAGCGGTACCGGCACGTCATGAACCAGGTGGTGGTCAAGTCCATCCCGGCGACCGGGACCCGGCGCGCCCTGGAGGAGATCCGCGCGGCGATCTAGCGGGCGGCCGGCGGGCGGACACGCACACGCACACGGGCGGGGGCGCCGGCCGGTTCTTCCGGCGGCGCCCCGCCCGTGTGCGTGCCCAGCGCCGGTGTCCCGTCACACCCGGACGTGCGCGGGCGTGTGGGTGACCTCTTCTATCTCGCTCTCCGCCTTGTGCAGGAGCTGCTGTGCCAGGTCGTTGAGGAGCCTGGCGGCCGCGATCTCCTCGCCCACCCGGGGCTGGTCCGGGTCGTCGGGGTGCCGGTCCGCATGTCCGTGCGCCCGCAGTTCCCGGCCGTCGGGCAGCCGGAGCAGCGCCGCGGCGCGGGTCTCCGAACCGATCTCGTTGAACTCCATCTCGATGTGCCATCCCACGACAGCGTTCATCATGCTCACCTCCCGGTCGCTACTTATAGGGTGCTACGTCCCGCTTCGCACCGAAAGCCGGGACCTCCGCCGCCCGGGAAAACCGATTGCCGGGGCGGCAGGGGCCGCCTACTCTCTTCCCGTCCGGTACCGGACCGAGGGAATGACCACGGAGAAGGACGTGAGGGGGTGGGAGTCATGGCCGTCGCCTTCCCCGCGCATGCCGTCATCGCGCCAGTCGCCGGTGGCCGCATCCGCGCCCGCCGCATCCCGCTCCTGATCTCCGCGGCCCACGGCTGAGCCGCCGCGCCCCCTCCGGCATCCGCTGTGCCGTCGGCGGCGCGTGTCCGCCCGCCCGCCGGGGCCGCCCTCACCGAAGGGTTCACCCCGTGACGCAGCACTCCCACGCACCGTCCTCTTCCTCCTCTGCCTCTTCTTCCTCTTCTTCCTCCTCTGCCTCGTCTCCCTCGCACTCCTCGGGTGCCTCGCATCCGCTCCGGCCGTACGGCTGGGACGAGTACGCCGCCGACGCCTTCGCCCCCTATGCCGACGAGGGCGTGCTGCCCGGCCGGATCGTCCGCATGCACCGCGCCGTCTGCGAGGTGATCACCGAGCACGGCCTGGTCCGCGCCGCCTGGCGGGCCGGCGGCGCCGATCCGACCCGCATCGCCTGCACCGGTGACTGGGCCGTCCTGGACGGCGCCGTCCCGGCGGCGCCCGGCGCCGGCTGGTCGGTGCGCACCCTGCTGCCCCGCCGTACCGCCTTTCTGCGCTCCGGTTCCAGCAAGAGCTCGCACGGCCAGGTGCTGGCCGCCAATGTCGACCTGGCCCTGGTCGCGGTCTCGCTCGGCGAGGACCTGGTGCCCGGGCGCCTGGAACGCTTCGTCTCGCTGGCCTGGGCCGGCGGCGCCCAGCCCGTGGTGGTGCTGACCAAGGCCGACCTGGCCGCGGACGCCCGCCATCTGCACGCCGAGGCCCGCTCCCTGGCCCCGGGCTCGGACGTGTTCACGGTCAGCGCGCTGACCGGCGAGGGCGTGCCGGAACTGGCCGCCGCGCTGGCCGGTGTCACCTCGGTGCTGATCGGCGTCTCCGGCGCCGGGAAGTCCACCCTGGTCAACGCGCTCACCGGCCGCACCGGGGAGGAGGCCCAGCGGGTGCAGGAGGTGCGCACCGCGGACGGCCGCGGCCGGCACACCACCACGACCCGCGATCTGCTGCCGCTTCCCGGCGGCGGGGTGCTGATCGACACTCCCGGGCTGCGCGGTGTGGGCCTGTGGGACGCCGAGGACGGCGTGGGCCGGACCTTCGCCGACATCGAGGAACTGTCCGGGGGCTGCCGCTTCACGGACTGCGCGCACCGCACCGAGCCGGGCTGCGCGGTGCTGGCGGCGGTGGCGGACGGCACGCTCACCGAACGGCGGCTGGAGAGCTACCGCAAGCTCCTCCGGGAGAACGCCTACCTGGCAGCCCGCACCGATGCCCGGCTCCGTGCCGAGCAGCGCCGTGAGGGGAAGCTGCGGGCCGCCGTGGGCAAGCACGCCGCGCAACAGAAGTACGGTCCCCGCCCGCGCTGACGCCCCCGGGCCCGCCGGGTCAGCGGCCCGGCGGCGCGGCGGCCCGGCCGGTCCCGTCCGGTGTCCCTGCCGGTACCGGACGGGCGCCGGGCCCGCCCGGGGTCGCCGCGCCGCCGCGCCGCCGCGCCGCTCCGGGGCGGAGCGCTGTGATCGCTGTGAGCGAACAGCCCGGAGGGCGGGGAACATCCGCACACCCGTCCGCATTGAGTAGGTCAGACTCAAGTTAGCTGCGGATGGAGTGGTCATGGCTGTTTCGCACACTGCACTCACCCTGCCGGTGCTGCCACTCGACGGCGAAGTGGTACTGCCCGGCATGGTGGTCTCCCTGGAGCTGTCCGACCGTGAGGTCCGCGCCGCCGTGGAGGCGGCGCAGGCCGCCGCCGGACCGGCCCGCAAGCCCGAGGTCCTGCTCGTCCCCCGGGTGGACGGCAGCTACCCGGAGACCGGCGTGCTGGCCCGCGTCGAACAGGTCGGACGGCTGGCCGGGGGCGACCCCGGTGCCCTGGTCCGCGGCCTGCGCCGGGTCCGCATCGGCACCGGCACCACCGGCCCTGGAGCCGCCCTGTGGGTGCAGGGCACGGTCATCGAGGAGACCGTCCCCGACCCGCTGCCCGGCGCCCTGGCGGAACTGGCCAAGGAGTACAAGGCCCTGGCCACCGACTGGCTGCGCAAGCGCGGCGCCTGGCAGGTCGTCGACCGCGTGCAGCAGATCGACGACATCGGCCTGCTCGCCGACAACGCCGGCTATTCGCCGTTCCTCTCCCTGGCCCAGCGGCTGAAGCTGCTGGAGACCACCGACCCGGCCGAGCGGCTCCGCCTGGCCACCGACCAGCTCAAGGAGCACCTCGCCGAGCAGGACGTCGCCGAGACCATCGCCAAGGACGTCCAGGACGGCGTGGAGAAGCAGCAGCGCGAGTTCCTGCTGCGCCGGCAGCTCGAAGCGGTCCGCAAGGAACTGGCCGAACTGAACGGCGAGCCCGCCGACGACCGCGAGGACTACCGGGCCCGGGTGGAGGCCGCCGGCCTTCCGGAGAAGGTGCGCGAGGCCGCGCTCAAGGAGGTCGACAAGCTGGAGCGGTCCTCCGAGCAGTCCCCCGAGAGCGGCTGGATCCGCACCTGGCTGGACACCGTCCTGGAACTGCCCTGGAACACCACCACCGAGGACGCCTACGACATCACCGCAGCGAAGGCGGTGCTGGACGCCGACCACGCCGGCCTGGAGGACGTCAAGGACCGGATCATCGAGTACCTGGCGGTGCGCAAGCGCCGCGCCGAACGCGGCCTGGCCGCGGACGACGGCAGCGGTGCGCGGCGCGACGGCGGCGCGGTGCTGGCCCTGGTCGGCCCGCCGGGCGTCGGCAAGACCAGTCTCGGCGAGAGCGTGGCCCGCGCCATGGGCCGCAGGTTCGTCCGGGTGGCACTCGGCGGGGTGCGGGACGAGGCCGAGATCCGCGGCCACCGCCGCACCTACGTCGGCGCCCTGCCCGGCCGCATCGTGCGGGCCGTCAAGGAGGCCGGGTCCATGAACCCGGTGGTGCTGCTGGACGAGATCGACAAGGTCGGCAGCGACTTCCGCGGCGACCCGGCCGCGGCCCTGCTGGAGGTCCTCGACCCGGCCCAGAACCACACCTTCCGGGACCACTACCTGGAGGTGGAGCTGGACCTGAGCGACGTGGTCTTCCTGGCCACCGCCAACGCCATGGAGACCATTCCGCAGCCGCTGCTGGACCGCATGGAACTGGTCCGGCTGGACGGCTACACCGAGGACGAGAAGGTCGCCATCGCCCGCGACCACCTGCTGCCCCGCCAGCTCCGCCGCGCCGGCCTGGCCGGCCCGGCCGGCCCGGCCGCCGAGGACGGCGACGGCGGCGGCGACGGTGCCGGTGCCGCGGCCGGGACCGGTGAGCCCGAGGTGCGGATCGAGGAGGCGGCACTGCGCAAGCTGGCCGCCGAGTACACCCGCGAGGCAGGGGTGCGTTCCCTGGAGCGCGCCATCGCCCGGGTGCTGCGCAAGGTCGCGGCCCGCAGCGAACTCGGCGAGCAGCAGCTTCCCTTCACCGTCACCGAGGAGAGCCTGCGCGATCTGCTGGGCCGGCCCCGCTTCGTGCCCGAGGCGGCCCAGGACCCGGCCGAGCGCCGCACCGCCGTCCCCGGCGTGTCCACCGGGCTGGCGGTCACCGGCACCGGCGGGGACGTGCTCTTCGTCGAGGCCTCCCTGGCCGATCCGGAGACCGGCGCCGCCGGGCTGACCCTCACCGGCCAGCTGGGCGAGGTGATGAAGGAGTCCGGCCAGATCGCCCTGTCCTACCTGCGCTCGCGCGGCGCCGAACTGGAACTGCCGGTCGGTGACCTGAAGGAGCGCGGCATCCACCTGCACGTCCCGGCGGGTGCGGTGCCCAAGGACGGCCCGAGCGCGGGCATCACCATGATCACCGCACTGGCCTCGCTGCTCAGCGGACGCCAGGTGCGGCCGGACGTGGCGATGACCGGTGAGGTCTCGCTGACCGGACGGGTGCTGCCGATCGGCGGCGTCAAGCAGAAGCTGCTGGCCGCGCACCGCGCCGGGATCAGCACGGTGATCATTCCCAGGCGGAACGAGCCGGACCTGGACGACGTGCCGGAGGAGGTGCTCCAGACGCTCGACGTCCACCCGGTCACCGATGTCCGCCAGGTGCTGGAGCTCGCCCTGGAACCCGCCCGCCGCGAGGTTCCGGTCGCCGCCTGACACCGGCCGGTACGGCCCGCTTCTCCCCGCCGCCGCCCGGCCCGGTCCCTGCCGGGCCGGGCGGCGCGCGGCCCCCAGGGGGAGTGCGGCCGCGTGACACCCGGAATCGCCGCCCACGACACCCCGCTGGCCACCGGCGGTCGGTTTTCCGGCCCGGACGGGCCGCCGGGCCGTGAACCGGTCACCGCCGTGTCCGATAACCGCCAGTCCCGTCCTGCGGAAGCTGCCAGACTCGACCGCGTGATGGACGACAATGCCAGGTACGAGGCGGTACGCAGCCGGGACCAGCGGTTCGACGGCGTATTCTTCACCTGCGTGCTCAGCACCGGCATCTACTGCCGCCCGAGCTGCCCGGCACGCACCCCCAGACGGGAGAACGTGCGGTTCCGGCCCTCGGCCGCGGCGGCGCAGGCCGCCGGCTTCCGGGCCTGCCGCCGCTGCCGCCCGGACGCGGTGCCCGGCTCGGCGGAGTGGAACGTCCGGGCCGACGCCGTGGGCCGGGCCATGCGGATGATCGCCGACGGCGTGGTGGACCGCGAGGGTGTCGCGGGACTCGCCCGGCGGCTCGGCTACAGCACCCGGCAGGTGCAGCGTCAGCTCACCGCCGAGCTGGGCGCGAGCGCCGTCGCGCTGGCCCGTGCCCAGCGGGCGCACACCGCGCGGGTACTGCTGCAGACCACGGGGCTGCCGGTCACCGAGATCGCCTTCGCCTCCGGCTTCTCCAGCGTCCGCCAGTTCAACGACACGATCCGTGAGATCTACGCCCGCACCCCTCGCGAACTGCGCCGCGAACCCGCCGCCCGCACCACGCCCGCCGGTGCCGGTGCGCCCGCCGCCGCCCGGGCCGTGTCTCCGGCAGCGGGCGCACCGGGGCGGGTGGGGCTGCGGCTGGCCTACCGCGGGCCCTGTGCGGTCCGGGAGATCTTCGGCTTCCTGGCCCGGCGCGCCGTCGCCGGGATCGAGGAGATCACCGGCGAGCCCGGCTCCCGCACCTACCGCCGCACCCTGCGGCTGCCGCACGGCTGGGGCGTGACCGAGGTCGACGAGCGCACCTCGCCCGGCGGCGGCTGGCTGGACTGCCGGCTCGCACTCTCCGACCTCCGGGACCTGACCACCGCCGTGCAGCGCACCCGGCGCCTGTTCGACCTCGACGCCGACCCCTGGGCGGTGACCGAGCGCCTCGCCGCCGACCCGGTGCTCGGCCCGCTCGCCGCCGCCCGCCCCGGCCTGCGCTCACCCGGCGCCGCCGATCCGGAGGAACTGGCCGTCCGGGCGGTGCTGGGCCAGCAGGTCACCGTCTCCGCCGCCCGTACCCTCGCGGGCATCCTGGTGACCGCGCACGGCACCCCGCTGCCCCGCCCGGACGGCGGCCTGACCCACCTCTTTCCCGAGCCCGGGGCGCTCGCCGGGGCGTCACTCGGCGGACTCCCGGTGCCCGCCTCGCGGCGCGCCGCCCTGCGCGGCCTGTGCGCGGCCCTGGCCGACGGCAGCGTGGTGCTGGAGCCGGGTGCCTGCCGGGACGAGGCCGAACGGGCGCTGCTCGCCCTGCGCGGCATCGGCCCGTGGACCGCCGGCTACATCCGGATGCGTGCCCTGGGCGATCCGGACGTCTTCCTGCCCGGTGACGCGGGAGTGCGGCACGCGCTGCCGGCCGTCGGCGCCGGACCGGCGGCGGACGCCGCCTGGCGCCCCTGGCGCAGCTATGCCGTGCACCACCTGTGGAACGCCGCCGCCGGTCCCGCCGGCCCCCCGCCCGCCGCCGCGCCCGCCGGCACTGTCACCACTGTCCCTGTCACCGCCGCCGCCGTCACCGCCGGACCGCCCGCACCGAAGGAGCCCCGCCCATGACCGTCCCGCTGCGGTACACCACGCACCCCAGCCCGCTCGGCGAACTGCTGCTCACCGGCCCCGAGCCCGGCCTGCTGGCGGGCGTGTACTTCACCGGCCAGCGCCACGCCCCGGCCGTCCACCCCGGATGGCGGCGCGACGGCACCGGATTCCGCGCCGCCGCCGAGCAGCTTGACGCCTACTTCGCCGGTGAGCTCAAGGAGTTCGCGCTGTACTCCGCCGTCACCGGCACCGACTTCCAGCGGCGGGTGTGGGCCGCGCTGGACACCATCCCCTACGGCAGCACGGTCAGCTACGCGGAACTGGCCGCCACGGCCGGCCTGCCGGCCCGCTCCGCCCGCGCGGTGGGCGGGGCGGTCGGCCGCAACCCGCTCACCGTGGTCCGCCCCTGCCACCGGGTGATCGGTACCGGCGGTTCGCTGACCGGCTACGCCGGCGGCACCGAGCGCAAGCGCCGCCTGCTCACCCTGGAGGGCGTCCTCGGGGAGACCCCCGCCCGCCGCTGACGGGCCCGTCCGGCCACGCCGCCGCCCGTCCGTCCGGGCACACACAGGGCGGCGGCCCGGCCACCCCGCACGGGGTGCTGCCGGGCCGCCGCCCTGAAGGATGCGCGATACGAGATGCGGGTGCCGTCGGCCTCAGCCGAACTGACGCTCAATGCGGGCCAGCTTCTCCTCCAGGGAGTCCAGCCGGGGCGCCTGGCTGTAACCGCCGCCGTAGTCCGAGCCGTAGCCGTTGCCGNGAGATGCGGGTGCCGTCGGCCTCAGCCGAACTGACGCTCAATGCGGGCCAGCTTCTCCTCCAGGGAGTCCAGCCGGGGCGCCTGGCTGTAACCGCCGCCGTAGTCCGAGCCGTAGCCGTTGCCGCCGCCGACGACGGCGCCGCCGGACGGGGCCGCGCCGGAGCCGTAGGGCGCCTCGGCCGCGGCGGCCCGCTGCCGCTCCACG
>NZ_WTLH01000049.1 GCF_011421595.1 Streptomyces sp. YIM 98790
CGCCGCCGCTGGCGGCCTGGCTGCACACCCCCCGGCCGGCGGGCGGCCCCGGCATCTGGCGCCTGGGCCGGGTGCCCCGGCCGCCGCGGGACCCGGACCCGATCGGCGACCGCGAGCTGTACGGCGGCGCGGCCCTGGCGGTGATCGCCGGGCTGCTGGTCTGGTCCCTGTACGCCCACAGCTATCTGCCGTTCCTGATCTGGCCGCTGGAGTGGCTGGGCTTCGGCTCCTGGGGCAGCAGCACCTTCGGCACCACCGTCCTGTACCTCTGGGAGGTGCTGCTGGCCGGCCTGCTGGTGTGGGGCTTCGGCCGGGCCGGCAAACTGCCCCGGCTGTGGCGGCGCCTGCGGCCCGGGGTGCTGCGGCTGCTGCGTGCCGACCCCGCCGCCGGGGCCCTGCCGCGCTCCCGCACGCTGCGCGGCTGGCTGGCCGCGGTGGCCGCGGTCACCGTCTGGCGGCTGAGCTGGAACGAGGTCTGGGACTTCTGGCTGGAGCCGCTGTACGCCCTGGTGCCCGACAGCTGGTGGCAGGACGGCGACACCACCCCCTACGTGGTCGCCTACGACCTCTACTACCTGCTCTACGCCGTGCTGCTGGCCGTGGTGTTCGGCGCGCTCGGTGACTGGCGCGGCGTGTGGCGCACGCTGCGCGGCAGTCGCGGCCCGGCGGCGGGCGGCGACGGCCCCGGCGCGGACACCGCGTCGGCCGACCTCACCCGCTGGGAGCCGCTGCGCGCGGCGGGCGCCGCCGGGGCCGCCGACCTGCTGAGCGAGGCGGCCCGCTCCGGCGAGATGTCCGACCTGGACTGGACCCGGATCGACCACGCCTGGCGCGGCGTGCGGGCCCGGCCCACCGCGCTGGGCGAGTTCGGCGCCGAGGTCGCCGCGCGCGGCGCCGCCGCCTTCGCCCACCCCTCCGGCGACCGCGATCTGCCCGCCCGCACCGCGCGCCACGACCTGCTGACCCGTCAGGTGCTGATCGGCCGGGCCGTGGACGACGAGCGCAACCCCTATCCGGAGCGCGGCGAAGGGGTGGCCCTGGAGCCGGCCGTGCTGGGCACCTCACTGCTGGCGGTCGGACCGCCCGGATCCGGCAAGACCGGGCGGGTGATCCGCCCGGTGACCGAATCGCTGTGCCTCCAGGCCCTGGCCGGGCAGGCGGCGGTGAT
This sequence comes from Streptomyces sp. YIM 98790, assembly GCF_011421595.1. GTDB lineage: Bacteria > Actinomycetota > Actinomycetes > Streptomycetales > Streptomycetaceae > Streptomyces. Next base: position 1,169 of record NZ_WTLH01000049.1, read on the forward strand.
CGCGGTCGGCGATGCCGGCGCCGGGCTGGGCCCGGACGCCGCCTTCGACATCATCGTGCGGACCGGCTCCGCCGCCCCCGGCCACCGGCTCGACCTCTACGGCGGCGCGGACTCCACCGACGCGGCGGCGGCCCTGCTGGCCGAGGCCCTGGCGGGCGGCGGGCGCACCGAACCGGCCGAGGCCGCCGCCGCGCTGGCCCAGCTTCTCGGCCCCTACCGCGCGGCCTACGGCCACTTCCCGGGCGTGCCGGAACTGCGCGCGCTGCTGGACGGGGCGCCCGCGCTGCTGGCCACCCTGCGGGAGGACCTGGCACACGCCGGCGCCTGGGACCAGCAGCGCGAACTCGACGCCCGGGAGCGGCAGGCCGTCCGCCCGGACGACGTGGGGCGGCTGCTGGCCGACCGGCTCGCCGTCCTCGACCGGGCCGGTTTCGGCGGACCGCAGGGCGGCGGCGCGGGGGAGCGCCGCACCCGGCCGTTCTCGCTGCTCGGAGCCGTGGAGCATCCGGTGCGGGCGCGCATCGACCTGCCCGGGGCGGGGCACGCCGAGGCCGCGCGCATCCTGACCCGGCTGCTGCTGGCCCAGTTCACCGCTGCGGTCACCGCGCGCGGCGACCGCTCGCTCTTCGCCTGCCTGGTGCTGGACGACGCCACCGCTGCGGTCACCGAGGGGACGGTGCGCGGGCTGACCCGTCTGCGGCCGGCCAACGCGGGCGCGGTACTGGCGCTGCGCTCGCTGGAGGAGGTGCCGGAGCGGCTGCGCACCGGGCTGCTGGGCGCGGTCGGCTGCCGGATGGCGTTCTCCGGCCTCACCACCTGGGACGCCGAGCAGTTCGCCCGGGTCTGGGGCACGGAGTGGCGCGAGGACCGGGACGTCACCAGCACCCCGGACCGCACCGGCGGGCTGCTGCGCCGCTCGGTGCGCGGGGTGCGCAAGGCGTTCACCGGGCGGGACGCGACCACCGAGACGGTGACCGTGCGGCAGGTGGAGCGGGAGCGGTGGCCGGCCTCGGAGCTGGCCCACCGGGTGCCGCCGCGCCATGCCGTGGTCTCCCTCACCAGCGTCACCGGCGACTTTGGCCCCCCGCTGCTGGTCCACCTCCAGCCCTGAACCCGGCCCCGCCGCCCCGCCGCACGGCGCGGCCTGCGGGGGAAACGGAGCTCACCGGGGTACCGAGCGCGGCGGCCGGAGCGGCCGGACCGGCGGGAAACGGCTGCTCCGGCGGCCGGGGGAGAGGGCGAGGCGGTAACGTGAAGACGGGTCCGGCCCCGGACACCGGCCCGGCCGTACCCCCTTCTCCCCGTCCCCGCGTCCGCCGCTCCGTCCCACTCGCCGCAAGGTCCCGCACGCATGCACCCGACCCTGGTCTCCCTGGTCCAGCACCCCGCGCTCAAGCTGGAGGTGCTCGCCGGTCAGGACGGCCTCGCCGCCGAGGTGCGCTGGGCGCACGTCAGCGAGCTGGCCGACCCGGTGCCCTACCTGGAGGGCGGTGAGCTGCTGCTCACCACCGGGCTCCAGCTCGACGTGACCGACTCCGCGGCGATGCGCGCCTACGTCGGCCGCCTCGCCGACGCCGGCGTGGTCGGCCTCGGCTTCGGCGTCGGCATCCACCATCCGGCCCCCGGGGCGCTGCTCGACGCCTGCCGCGAGCGGGGCCTGCCGCTGCTGGGCGTGCCCCGGCGCATCCCGTTCCTCGCCATCAGCAAGGCGGTCTCGGCGGCACTCGCCCAGGAGCAGTACCGGGCCGTCACCGCGGGTTTCGCCGCCCAGCGCGAACTGACCCGGGCCGCGCTCTCCGAGGACGGCCACCGCGCCCTGCTGGAGAGACTGGCCGCGCAGGTGGACGGCTGGGCCGCGCTCTACGACATCACCGGCGCGGTCGGCCACGCCGCTCCGGCCTGGGCCGCCCGCCGCGCCGCCAGGCTGGGCGAGGAGGTGCGGCGGCTGTGCGAGCGCCCGGTCCCGGCCAGCGCCGTGGCCGGCGGCGACAGCTCCGGCGAGGCCGCCGACGACCGGGTGGAGCTCCAGACCGTGGGCGGCAGCTCGCCGCCCCGGGCGGTGCTGGCCATCGGCACCGCGGCCCCGCTCGGCACCGCCGAGCGGTACGCGGTGCAGTCGGCGGTCGCCGTGCTCACCCTGCTCACCGAGCGGTCCCGGGCGTTCCAGGAGGCGGAGCGGCGGCTCGGCGCGGCCGTGCTGCACCTGCTGCTGAGCGGGGAGCCGGAACACGCCCGGGCCGTCGCCGGTGAGCTGTACGGCGGGCTGCTGGACGCGCCGCTGCGGATCGTGGTCGCCGAGCCGGCGGTCACCGGCCCGGCAGCCGCCGATGACGACGGTCTTGCCGAGTTCTGCGCGGCCATGGAGGCGACCGCCGCCCGCGCCGGGGAGGACGTGCTGGCGGTGCCGGACGCCGGCCAGCTGGTGCTGGTGGCCGCCGAGGCCGGCGCGGTGCTCGCGGCCTGTGCCCGCTACGCGGACGGGGCGGCGCCGCGCGGCGGGCGCCGGGAGGAGCGCCGGGTGGTGCTCGGCATCTCGGCCCCGGCCGGCCCGACCTCCGCGGACAGCGCCTACCAGCAGGCGCGGCAGGCCGTGGTGATGGCCCGGCGGCGCGGCCGGACCCTGGCCGAGCACGACGACGTCACCGCCGGATCGGTGCTCGCCCTGGTCGCCGACGACGCGGTGCGCGCGTTCGCGGACGGCCTGCTGCGTCCGCTGCGCGAGCACGACGCCCGCGGGCGCGGCGATCTGGTCGCCTCGCTGCGCGCCTGGCTGGGCCACCACGGCCAGTGGGACGCGGCCGCGGCGGAACTCGGCGTGCACCGCCACACGCTGCGCTACCGGATGCGCCGGGTGGAGGAGATCCTGGACCGGTCGCTGGACGACGCCGACGTCCGCATGGAGCTGTGGCTCGCCCTCAAGGCCACCGCGCTGTGACCCCGGCCGGGGCGCCGCCGGGTGCCCCGGTCCCGGGCGCTGCCGCGGGGAGCGTCCGGGACCGGGACGGGAGGGGGCCGCCGGCCGGCTCAGGAGGCGCAGAGCGCCGGCTTGCCGATGGCGTCGTACATGCAGTCGGCGTGGTCCATCAGGATGAGCACCGCCTCGCGGTTGCGCGCGGTCTCCCGGTCGATGACGCTGCCCGGCGGGTAGAAGCCGCCGCCGCTGCTGCTGCGCGGGTACATCTCGAAGGTGTAGGACCAGATGCCCTGGCTGCCCCACATCCAGTCGTTGATGCTGCCGTCCGTGACATACAGGTCACTGGACTGCTGCGGCCGGTAGCCGTTGCTGGCGGCCATCTGCCGGCCGACCGTGGCATAGGCGTTGCGCGCGTCCGCGTCCAGCCCCGGGGCGGTGTCGTTGTACGTGTACCCGTAGGGCCACAGGATGAGTTCGCTGTAGCTGTGGAAGTCGATGTGCGCCCGGATCTGCTGGCGCCCGCCGACCACCCGGCCGCGCACGAAGTTGGTCACCACCCGCGTCTCGGGCGCGGACTCCGGCCCGCTGCCGCGGTAGGTGGCGCTGGAGGTGGAGCCCGAGGAGCCGCCGCAGCAGCCCCAGTGGTAGGCGAAGTTCCGGTTGATGTCGGTGCCGATGTACCGGGAGCCGCTGTTCGGCTGCCGGTTCTTGCGCCAGTTGCGGAACACCCCGGAGTCCTGGTCGTAGACCTTGCCGTCCGGGTTGACGCTCGGGATGACCCACACCTCACGGGTGTTGAGCAGCTGTGTCAGCCGCGCGTCCCGTCCGTACTGGGTGGCGAACTCGTTGAGCAGGTAGAGCGCCATCTCGGTGGTGAGGTGCTCGCGGGCGTGCATGTTGTGGGTGAAGAGGATCTCGGGCTCGTTCTCGTCCGTCCGGACGTTGTCGCTGATCTTCACCGCGACGATGGACCGGCCCTCGTAGGAGGTGCCGATCACCCGGCTGGACATCAGGTCCGGATACCGCGAGACCAGTGAGTTCACGGCCGCCATGGTCTGGCTGTAGGAGTGGTACGCGGAGGGGGTGGAGAGCGCGGCGGCCCCGTCGGCCGCCGCGGGGTTGCCGGCCGGCAGTTCCTCCAGCAGGTAGCCGAGCCGCTCCAGGCGGCGCACGGTGGCGCGGTCGGCGGTGATGGTCACCGAGTGGTCGTGGACGGCATCGATGGCCACGCCGCCCTGCAGGGCGAGGGCGGAGCGCTGGGCGGCCGAACTGACGCCGCGCACCTCATAGGTGCGGGTGTCCTCGGCGCCGGAGCCGGCGCCCGGCCGGGAGCCGCCGGGGGCGGCGGTGGCCTGGGCACCGAGGGTGAGGGTCAGCGCGAGGGCGACAACGAGGGTGAGTAAGGCGGCCGTTCGGGGCCGCCGTCCCCGCGCCGGGCGCAGGGGTGGGGGCAGGGGGATACGCATCGCAACTCCTGGGATCGTCCAGTGCGACGGGTGGGGGAAGCGCGCATGGGTGGCGCGCCGGCACATTCTTGCGCCGCATGAGCACCTCCGCAATCCCCGCAGCAGGGTTCGGCGGAACGGGGCGGCGGGCCACGGCCCGCCGCCCCGTCCGGGCGCTCACCCGTCGCCGTCGCCGGTTCAGCACGGCGCGCGGCGGCGCTCCCGGGCGGGCGGCAACCGGGCGTCAGCCGGCGGCCACCTCCGTCTCCCCGTCGGAGGCCAGCTCCTTCTGCTTGATCCGCAGCCCGAGCACCACCACGACCGCCGCGCCGAGCAGCATGGCGGTGATGACGAGAAAGGCCCGGGTGGCGCCCTCGGTGAACGCGATCGCGTAGATCTCCTCAGCCGCCAGCCCGCCGGCGTCCTCGGGGGAGGGTGCCGCCTCGGCCCCGGCGAGCAGTTCCTGCTGCTTGTCCAGCAGTGCCCGCACCCACACCGTGGACAGCACCGCGATGCCGAGGGCACCGCCCACCTGCTGCATGGAGTTGAGCACCGCCGAGGTGACACCCTTTTCGCGCTGGGCCACCCCGTGCACGGCCGTCAGGGTGAGCGGAATGGACATCAGCGCGAAGCCCGCGGCAGCGATGGTCATGGGCGGGAAGACGTGCGCCCAGTACGACGAGTCGGCCTCGAGCCGCGAGTACCAGTACATTCCCGAGGCCGCGAGCATCGCGCCGCCGCCGGTCACCCACCGTGGGTCGAAACGCGAAACCAGGGCCGAGGACACCTGTGCCGCGGCCATCATCGTGAGGGCGAACGGCAGGAACGCCAGGCCCGTCTCCAGCGCGGAGTAGCCCAGGACGTCCTGCGCGTACTGGCTGATGAACAGGAAGAACGCGAACATCGACGCCGCCACGATCAGCATCACGAAGTTGCTGACACCGCGGGTGCGGTTGCGCAGGACGTGCAGCGGAAGCAGCGGGGCGGGAGAACGCCGCTCGACCACGAGGAACGCGGCCAGAAGCAGCGCTCCCGCCGCGACGGCGACCAGCGTCCCGGCCTCCGACCAGCGGCTGCCGCCGCTGTCCGCATCGCCGCTCGCATGGGTGAAGCCGTAGACCAGCGCACCCAGACCGAGCGTTGCGGTGACTGCCCCCACCACGTCGAACGCGCCCCGCTGGGGCTGCGATTCGGAGAGGAACCTGCCCGCCAGCAGCACCACCGCGAGACCGATCGGAACGTTGATGAAGAACGTCAGCCGCCACGAGATCTCGGTCAGCACGCCGCCCAGCAGCAGTCCGACCGCGGAGCCGAGCCCGGACATCGCCGCGTAGACGCCCATCGCGCGGTTGCGCGGCGGCCCGGCCGGGAACGTCGTGGTGATGAGCGCGAGCGCGGCCGGGGACGCCATGGCCGCGCCGACCCCCTGGAGGGTTCTGGCGACGATGATCCACGCGGGGGTGGGGGCGATGCCGCCGAGCAGCGACGCGACCGCGAACACCCCCGCGCCGAGGGTGAAGACGCGCCGGCGCCCGAGCAGGTCCCCCAGCCGTCCGCCGAGCAGCAGCAGTCCGCCGAAGGCCAGCGAGTACGACGTCAGGACCCACGACAGGTTCTCCGGGCCGAACCCGAGGTCGGTGCGCAGCCGCGGCAGAGCGATGGTGACGATCGTCGCGTCCAGCACGACCATCAGCTGCACCGTGCTGATGAGCACGAGTGCCATGCCCAGATGCCGGCGGCCGCGGTCGCCGGTATCCGCGCGCTCCTGGCTCGGCCGGGTCAGGTCGTTGGTCACGGACGCCCCCTCTCCGGGAAGTCCTCCTGGGAACCTGCGTGGTGGGTGCGCCGGCCGCCGGAGCCGGGACACCGTTCCGCCGGCGTCCGCCGGGGCAGAGGAGTGAGCCGCCTCTCCGGCGGGCAGCCGGAAACGTGCGTGAGACCCATGGACATTCCGCCAAACGTGTTGCCGGTCGGTTTTCCGGGCGCCGGTCCGGCCCTCGTGAATCCAGTAGTCGTGTCGGAGAATTGGGGAAGCTGGGAAAGGTCGCTCGCCGGATTCCTCCTTCTGTTCGCACGTGTGTCTGCGGCCTGCGGAACGTTCTTGTTTCAGCCCGGCCGGTGCTGGAAGGACGGAACGGGGAGTGCACCGGGCGGGCGGACAGCCGCAGGTGTCGCCGGTAACGTAGTCGTTCGGGTCCGGATGCAGGCGGGCGGTGAAAGAGTGCCGACAGGCCCGCACCGGGAGGCGGGGCGTTCTGGTCTAGCCTGTGGGGTATGGCCGTGCTCCGCGTGATGTCCGTCCTGTCGGTGAGCGATCTCGATTCCGCCGTGGACACCTATGTGAAAGTGACCGGCATGCAGGTCGTGATGCATCACGGCTGGATCGCGATCCTGGCCTCGCCCGACGATCCCTCGGTCCAGCTCGGCCTGATCACCGAGGACCGCACCGGCCCGGTCAACATGGATGCCTCGGTGGAAGTGGACGACGCCGACGCCGCTCACGCGGCGGCACGTGATGCCGGACTGGAGATCATCCACGAGCTCCGCGACGAGGAGTGGGGGGTGCGCCGGTTCTTCTTCCGGGACCGGGACGGCAATGTGATCAACATGCTCTGCCACCGCTGAGCCGCCGAAGCGGGCCCGTCCCGAGGAGGTAGCCTTGCCTGCCACAGTCCCGCCCCGGCGTCCGGGCCCGCCCGCCGGACGCCCACCGGTCCCGTCGCGCCGCAGGCCCGCCCGGACCGAGGAACCCGGCCCGAGCGCACAGGCTTTCTCCGTGCGGTTCTTCGGGGCCGGGCTGGCCGCGGCCGAGCTGATGACCTGTTATCTCGGTCTGGAGACCGGCGCCTACCGGGCGCTGGCCGACGCCGGCCCGGCGACACCGGCCGAGCTGGCGCGGCGCGCCGGCCTCGACGAGCGCATGGCCCGCGAATGGCTGGAACAGCAGGCGAGCGCGGGCGTGCTGCGCGTCGAGAACCCCGGGCAGCCACCGGAGCGCCGCCGCTTCGGCCTTCCGCCCGAGCACGCCGAAGCGCTGCTCGACGCCGACAGCCCGCACTGGATCGCACCACTGGTGGTGATGCCGATGGCCGGCATGGCCTCGGTCCTGCCGCAGCTGGTGGCGGCCTACCGGAACCGGACCGGTCTGCCTCCCTCGGCCTACGGCGAGGCCATGCGGAGCGGCCAGGCCGACCTCAACCGAGGTGTTTTCCGGCACCACCTGGCGGGCTGGATGGCGCGGCACCTGCCGGACGTCGAAGCGCGGCTGCACCTGCCCGATGCCGTGATCACCGACGTCGCCTGCGGCTCCGGGCTCTCCACGCTCACCCTGGCCCGCATGTTCCCCCTCGCCCGGGTGCACGGCATCGACCTGGACCCGGCATCCATCGCCGACGCCCGGCGGCGCCTTGCCCGGAGCAGCCTCGGCGACCGGGTGACCTTCGCCGTGCAGGACGCCGCCGAGTCCGGCCGGGACGGAGGGAGCATGCTGGTCTGCGTGTTCGACGCCCTGCACGACATGTCCCGGCCGGTCGAGGTGCTCCGCAGCTGCCGGCGGATGCTTGCCCCGGGCGGGGCCGTCCTGCTGATGGAACCCGCGGTGGCCGAGCAGTTCACCCCCCAGCCCGCCGACACCGAACGGTTCCACTACGCGGTCAGCGTGCTGCACTGCCTTCCGGTGGGCATGAGCGAGACTCCCACGGCGGCAACCGGTACCGTCATGCGCCCCGCCACCGTGCGCGCCTATGCCCGGGAGGCGGGGCTGGACACTGAGGTCATCGACGTCGGCCACCTCTTCTACCGGCTGTACCGGCTGCGGCCCGGCTGAGCGGCTGTTCCCGGCCCGGGGGCGGGTGGCCGCGCATGCGGTGCGCGGCCACCCGCCCCCGGACCGGGACGCCGGCCCCGCCTCAGGCCGTGCGGCCCTGCGCCCCGCCGGCCACGTGGTCCCGCGCGTGGGCGGTGCCGCGGGGCGTGCCGACCTTGCCGCTGCGCAGGTACTCACCCACCAGGTGGTTGACCTCGGTCGGCTTCTCCAGGAGGGAAGCGTGGCCGCTGTTGCGGATCTCGGTGTACTCGGCGGTGGGGATCAGCGCGGCCAGCTCCCGGGCGTAGTGCCGCGGAGCGACGATGTCGTGCTCCATACCGACGACGAGCAGCGGCACCCGCACCTCGGCCACCTCCGCCTCGGAGGGCCGGAACCGCCGGGCGGCCTCCGCGTGCCCTATCGCACCATGGCCACCGGACTCGGCCCACCCCTGCAGGCCCTCCAGGAAGGGCGCGATGAAGGCATCGCGGTTCAGCGCCCGCGGACCGAACAGGTACATCGCGCGGTAGACGCCCTCCAGGAGCGCCGGGATCTTCTGCCCCGACTGCAGCCGCGTCACGGCCTCGGCCTGGATGGCCTCCTGGAGCTTGCTCGCCTTCCACGGCACCCCGATGAGTGCCGCGCGCTCGACCAGGTCGGGCCGTTTCATGGCCAGGTCGAGCAGGATCATCGCGCCCACGGAGTACCCGATGTAGGTGCACCTGCCGAGCCGCAGCCCCTCGTTGAGCGCGGCCAGGTCCTGACCGAGCAGTTCGACGGTATAGGGCGGCGGGGTCTCCTCCGACGGCGCGACGCCCCGCAGGTCGAAGGTGACGACCCGGTAGCCCGCCTTCGTCAGGTGCGGCACCTGCATGTCCTCGAACAGGGACGCCTGGTGCTGCCCCGGGACGAGCACGACCACCGGCCCGTCCTCCGGTCCGTACATGTCGTAGCTGAGGGTGACGCCGGTGGGCAGTTCGATCTTCATGCCGTTTCCCTTCGTGGTAGATCCGGCCGTCCGGGTTCTCCGAGGGGTTTCCGGTGCACCGGCAGCCCGGATGCGCCGCAGGACACGCCGCGCAGGACACGCCGCGCAGGTGTCGCTCCGCACCGCGGAAGCGGCGGCGGGGTCAGGAGGTGACGAGCTGGTCCTGCGCCGCGAGCTGACCGAGGACGTACTCCAGCACCTGCTCGGTGGTCTGGATGCCCCGCCCGGTCTCCTCGTCGATCGGCGGCAGGTCGAAGTCGTCCTCGATCGCAAAGGCCAGCTCCAGCAGGGCCAGCGAGTGGAAGCCGAGGTCGTTGACCAGGTGCAGGTCCTTGTCCGGGTCGTACCGCTCCGGCTCGGGCGAGAGCTGCTGGATGATCCCGAGCACGGTCTCGCGGACCGTCTCCGCCGTGTAGCGCATCCGCCTTCTCCGTTCTCGACTTCTCAGGCCGGGCGGTCCGCCGCGGCGGACCCGGCCGGGACGGCAGCCCCGGCCGGCGGTGCGGGCCGGCGGTGCAGTGTGAACCAAAGCTCCCGGCGCCGGCTCTTGCCACTGGTGGTGCGGGGAATGGTCCCGCGGGGAACGCATGCGACGTGCCGCCTGATGCCCGGACACGTCGAGCCGAGCACCCGGGCGGCGGTCTCGGCGCCGCCGGGCCCGGGATCCTCCAGGACCGCGTACGCGTGGGCCTGCGTGCCCAGTTCCCCCAGCACCACACAGGTACGGTTGAGGTCCAGGCCCGCACGGCCCAGCATCATCTCGACGTCCTCGGCGAACACATACTGGGCGTTGACCTTGACGCTGTCGCCCAGCCGGCCGAGCACGTACAGCTCGCCGTCGCGCTCGAAGGCCACGTCACGGGTGTGCAGGGCCCCGTCGCGGAGGACCGTGCCCGCCGTCGCGGACTCCTCCAGGTAGCCGTCGGCCAGCGAGGAGCCGGTGACGACGAGTTCGCCGAGGTGGCCCTCGGGCACCGGCTTGCCGTCCTGGTCCACCAGGCGGACCGCCATGCCCGCGAGCGGGCGCCCGCAGCTCATCACGTCGACGGTTCCGCCCTCGTCCTGCCCGCCGGCATCGGTGCGCACGGGTGCCCCGACGGAGAGGCCGCCGCGGCGGATCCGCACGCTGGAGGCACGCCGGCCGACGGGCACCCCGGTCACGGCGAGCGTGGACTCGGCGAGCCCGTAGGCGGGCGTGAGCGCGCTCGGAGCGAACCCGTGGCCGGCCATCAGGTCGGTGAAGGACCGCACCCGGACCGGGTCGATCCGCTCCGCGCCCACGATCAGGGCGCGCCAGCCGGTGAAGTCCAGGCCCTGGAGCTGCTCCGGCCGCACCCGGTCGACGATGCGCTGGAGCCCGAACGGCGGGGTGGCGGTGATGGTGGCGCCGCCGCGGTGGAAGCGGCGCAGGTAGGCAAGCGGGCGGCGGACGAAGGTCTCGGGCGTGCACACGGCCAGATCGTTGTTCCCGCCGGACACCGGGACGACCATGCAGCCGATCAGACCCATGTCGTGGTGCATCGGCAGCCAGGAGCACCACGCATCGCTCGCCGTGGCGCGCTCCCAGGCGCGGATCGCCGCGACGTTCGCCGCCAGGGCCCGGTGGGAGATCCGCACCCCGCGGGGCCGGCCGGAACTGCCCGAGGTGAACTGGATCAGCGCCGTCTCCGCGGGATCGCGCCGGGCGGGATCGGCCCGCGCCAGCTCGTCCAGCACGAGCAGCCGCACACGCCGCCGGGAGGCGAAGCCGGACTCGTTCACCACCTGCCGCGCGTAGGACAGGTGGTCCGCGTCGACCACGACCACGCCGGCGTCGAGGGCGTCGATCACCTGCCGGATGCGCTCGCGGTGCGGGTCGCCGGACATCCTGGTGGGCGGAGCGAGCACGGACACCACGCATCCCGACGCCTGCACGCCGTAGAAGCCGGCCACCAGGTCCGGGCCGGTACGGCACAGCAGGGGCACCGCCGATCCGGCCGGCACACCGCTCGCGGCCAGTCCGCCGGCCGTCCGCAGGGCGCGTGACGCCAGGTCGGGATACGGGGTGCGGCTGACCGGCTCGGCGTCGAAAACCTCCACGGCAGCATCCGCGCGCGGCTGCTCCAGCCACGCCAGCGGATGCACGTCGGTGCGGGTCATGAACTGCCCCTCGGTCGCCGGACGGACGGCCGCCCGCGGGTTCACGGCCGGCCTTCAGGACAGTAGGAGATGCAGAGGTGGCGCCGGTCGTCTCTTTCAAGGGTCTGTTGCCGTGCCGGACCGGCACCGTGAACTCCTCGACACTGGCCGGTGGCGCCCGGGCGCCGCCCGCGTCAGCCGTTCCCCCGCACCGCGCGATCGTCACCGTGCGATCGTCACCGCGCCGTCCTGCCGAGGATGCCGATGACCGACACCTTCACGAAGACCGGCAAGTTCATCCCGTGGCCCGAGGCCGATGCCGAGCGCTACCGGCGGGCGGGTCTGTGGCAGGGCATCGCCCTGGGCGACGCCCTCACCGCCGCGGCCGATGCCGTACCGGACGCGACGGCCGCGGTCGACCGCCGCCGGCGCATCAGCCACGGCCGGCTGCGGGCCGAGGCCGACGAGATCGCTCACGGCCTGACCGCCCTCGGCCTGCGCCCCGGCGACCGCATGGTGGTGCAGCTGCCCAACGTCGTCGAGTTCCTCACCGTGACCGTCGCCATGCTGCGGGCGGGCATCACCCCGGTGCTCGCCCTGCCGGGACACCGCCGCAGCGAGATCGACCATCTCGCCGCGGCCGCCGAGGCGGCCGGCTACCTGACGATCGACCGCTTCCAGGGTTTCGACCACCGGCCGCTCGCCCGCCACCTGCGGGAGACACGGCCCGACCTGCACTGCGTGATCGGCGGCGACGCCGAGGAGTTCACGTCCCTGGACGCGGTGCGGGCCGCCGGGGCGGCCGCGGCCGGGCGGCCTTTCCCCGGCGTGGACCCGGGCGGCGTGGCGCTGCTGCTGCTCTCCGGCGGGAGCACCGGCAAGCCGAAGCTGATCCCGCGCACCCATGACGACTACCTGTTCAACATCCGCGGCTGTGCCGAGGCCCTGCGGTTCGGCCGCGACTCGGTCTATCTCGCCGCCAACCCGGCGGCGCACAACGCGGCCCTGGGCTGCCCCGGCGTCTGGGGGGCGCTGCTCGTGGGAGGCAAGGCGGTGCTCGCGTCGAGCCCGGCCCCCGACGAGGTCTTCGGGCTGATCGAGCGCGAGGGAGTCACCCACACGACCGTGGTGCCCGCGGTGGCCGCGCTGTGGTCCGCCGCGAGCGCCACGCGGCGGGTCGACATGAGCAACGTCCTGCTCCAGGTCGGCAGCTCCAAGTTCGACGCCGAGGCCGCCGGCCGCACCCGGCGCGCGCTGGGCTGCCGCATCAGCAACTGGTTCGGCATCGGCGAGGGGCTGCTGACCCACACCCGGCTGGACGATCCCGAGGAGGTCGTCCACGGCACCGAGGGACGGCCGCTGTCGGAGTTCGACGAGGTGCGCATCGTCGACGAGGAGCTGCGCGACGTGCCGCCCGGGCAGACCGGCGAACTCCTCGCGCGGGGCCCGTACACCATCCGGGGCTACTGGAACGCCCCCGAGGCGAACCGTGCCGCGTTCACCGCCGACGGGTTCTTCCGCACCGGGGACCTCGCCCGGATGACGCCCGAGGGCAACGTGGTCATTGCCGGGCGCGCCAAGGACATCATCAACCGGGGCGGCGAGAAGGTGTCGGCCGAGGAGGTCGAACTCCACCTGCGCAGCCACGAGGCGGTCGGCGACGCCGCCCTTGTGGGCCGGCCCGACACCGTGCTCGGCGAGGCCTGTGTGGCCTACGTCGTGCCCTCGGGAGACGACGGTGTCGGCCTGCCGGACCTCAAGCGCCACCTGACGGCCAGAGGGCTGGCCGTCTACAAGCTGCCCGACGAGCTGCGGCTGGTGCCGAGCCTGCCGCGGACACCGGTCGGAAAGATCGACAAGACCGCGCTGCGGGCGGACGCAGCCGGTACCGCCGGTACCGCCGGTACCGCCGGTACCGCCGGTACCGCCGGTACCGCCGGAACCACGGGAACCGCAGGAACCACGGGAACCGCAGGAACCACGGGAACCGCAGGAACCGCCGGAGCCGGATGAGCCGGGGTCCGGGGTGATCGAGGAGCTGGTGCCGGCGGACGTCGCCGCCGCCGACCTCTTCGGCGACCTGCCCGCGCACCGGCACCGGCTGTTCGAGGCCGAGCACGCCGTCGTCCGGGGCGCCGTCCCGGCGCGGGTCCGGGAGTACACCACGGTGCGCTGGGCCGCCGCGCAGTGCATGCGGTGCCTGGGGCGGGCACCGGCGCCGCTGCTGCCGGGGCACCTCGGGGCGCCGCGCTGGCCGGACGGGCTGGTCGGCAGTCTCACCCATTGCCGCGGCTACCGGGCCGCCGTCGTGGCGCCCGCCTCGGCGGTGTCCGGCCTGGGCATCGACGCGGAGCCCGACGAACCGCTGCCGGAGGGCCTGATCCGGCGCATCGCCTCGGCCGGGGAACTGCGTCACCTCGCCGCCCTGCGGACCGGCCGTGCGGAGGTGCGGTGGGACCGGCTGCTGTTCTGCGCCAAGGAGGCGTTCTACAAGGTGTGGTCGTACGCCGTGGGCACCTGGCTCGACTTCCACGACGCCGAGGTCCGCTTCGAGGGCACGCGTCCGGACGCCCGCGGCGGCGGATTCGTGGTCCGCCTCTCCGGCACCGCCGGCACGCCCGGCGGGTCCGCGGGCGCCCGGCGGCGGCCGGAGCCGGAGGCGGACGGCTTCCCCGCCCTGCCGGGACGATGGCTGGCGCGCCGCGGTGTCCTGGTCACCGCGATCGTGACCGCCGTGGGCGAGCTGCCCGGCGGCTGAGCCCCGGCCGGGCAGGCCGCCGGGCCGGCCGGGACAGCGGGCCGGGACAGCGGGCCGGGTCAGGCCGGCCGGGCGGCGACGGGCATCCCCTCCCAGGCCCAGTACGGGAAGCGGAAGCCACCGGTGCTCGGACTCCAGCGGGCCCGGCCGGCCGGTTCGAGGTGCGGGAAGCGGGCCAGCAGGCGTTCGAACAACACCGCCCCCTCGACCCGTGCGAGCGCCGCTCCGAGGCACAGGTGGACTCCGCCCCCGAAGCTCACGTGCGGGTTGGGCGAACGGGTCAGGTGCAGCCGGTCGGGGTCCTCGAACACCGTCTCGTCGCGGTTCGCCGAGGCCAGGAGGAGAACCACGACCCGGCCCCGGCGGAGGGTGAGCCCCGCGATCTCGATCGGTTCCAGGACCAGTCTCGACGTGGTGTGGATCGGCGCGTCGTACCGCATGAACTCCTCCAGCGCGGTGCCGACGATGCCGGGGTCCGCACGGAGCCGGTGCTGCAGGGCGGGGTCGGTGAGAAGCGCGCCGCCGCCGGTGGCGATCACGTTCGTGGTGGTCTCGAAGCCGGCGTAGTACACGAAGAGCGCGTTGTCGACGATTTCCTCGTCGCTCAGCGGCTCGGTGCCCTCGCGCACCGCGGTGAGCATCCGCGACAGCAGGTCGTCGCCGGGCCGGCGGCGTCGTTCCCGCACCAGGCCGGCGAAGTACTCGCGCAGCCGGATGACGGCCTCGTGCGCCTCGTGCCGCTTCTCCTCGGGGATGAACACCGCGAACGCCTGTGCCAGCGAGGTCGACCACCGGGCGATGGCGTCCCGGTCGGCCTCCGGTATGCAGAGAAGTTCGCTCATCACCGTCATCGGGACGGGAACGGCCAGGTCCGCCACCAGATCCCAGGTGCCGCGGTCCGCCACCCGGTCCAGAATCCGGTCCACCAGGGTGCCGATGGGGCCGGCGAGCGAACGCACCATCGCCGGGTTCAGCGACTTGGTCAGCAGGCGCCGCAGCCGGACGTGGGCCTCGTGGTCGCGGTTGATGATGATGCGCTGCAGGTAGTCGTTGGCCGGGCCCTCCCCGATCGACATCGCCTGGTACTGCTCGGGGTATTCGCGGCCCAGACGCGGGTCCCGCAGCAGCGCGCTGACTTCGGCGTGGCGGGAGAAGACCCACTGCCCCGGGCCGCCCCGGCACACCGGTCCGTGCTCCCTGAGCCGCCGGTAGACCGGATACGGGTCCGCTACTCTCCGGGCGTCTTCCAGCACGTACCGCGGCATGTCCGTACGCATCGAGGCACCTCCCACGTGTGCCCACGGTAGGCGCGGCGCCCGGGGTGCACCCGGCCCGTGAAGGTTGGCCGACAGGTTCGGCACGAACGCGCCGCAGCTTTGCCAGGCTCGGTTGCCGACCGGAACGGCGGAGGAGGCAGGAAGGGATGCGACAGCTCCCGGTGAGGTTCGACTCCCGCGATCCACGTGTGCTCGACGATCCCTATCCGGTGTACGCCGAGCTGCGGGCGGCCGGACGGCTGGCGCGCGGCTCCGCGGGGCAGTGGGTGGTGTCGCACCACGCGGATGTGTCACGGCTTCTGAAGGACCACCGGCTGGGACATGAATACCCGCCGGAATACCACGAGTTCTCCAACGGCACCGGGCCGGCCAACGACTTCCTGCAGCGCATCGTGCTGGACCGGGACCCGCCGGCGCACACGTTCTGGCGGCGGATCATGCACCAGTCGTTCAGCCCCCGGCTGATGCGGCGGCTCTACGACTACGTGGCGGGACAGGTCGACGGGCTCATGGCCGGGGCCCTGGAAAGGGGCCGGTTCGACGTGGTCGGCGATCTCGCCTTCCCGCTGCCGGTGACGGTGGTCTGCGAGCTGATCGGCATTCCGGAGGTCGACCGCGAGGCGGTGCGTCCGCACGCCGTGCAGCTCGCCAAGGCGTTCGCGCTCTACGTGCCGCCCGAGGAGCGGGAAGGAGCGCACGCCGCGGTCACCTGGCTGCGCGACTACGTCAACGCCCTGGTCGACGAGCGCGCTTCACGGCCGGCCGACGACCTGATCGGCAATCTGCTGGCCGCGCAGCGGGAGACGCCCGGCCTGGACCGCGAGACCCTGATCGACAATGTGGTGTTCCTGTTCTTCGCGGGTTTCGAGACCACCACCAACCTGATCTCGACGACCTGGTCGGCCCTGCTCACCCGTCCCGAGCAGCTCCGGAAGCTGCGCGAGCGGCCGGAACTGGCCGAGAGCACCGTGGAGGAGATGCTCCGCTACGACGCCCCGATCCAGGCCACCGCCCGCTACGTCAGGGAACCGGTCGCCATCGACGGACGGACCATCCGTCCCGGACGCATCCTCGTCCTCCTGCTGGGCGCGGCGAACCACGATCCCGCGCGCTTCGACCGGCCGGAGGAGCTCGACATCACCCGGGACCCCAACCCGCACGTCAGCTTCGGCGGCGGACCGCACCACTGCCTGGGTGCCGCCCTGGCCCGGGTGGAGGGCCGCGCGGTCGCCGACTGGCTGGCGCGGGCCGCCGAAGCCCCGCGCCTGGCCGGACGGATGATCCGGCGCCCCAGCGTCACCTTCCGCGCCTATCAGAGCATCCCCGTCGCCCTGCGTCCCGGGGAATAGTGGTGTGCCGCTCCCGGGCACGGGCACGGAGATCCGGCGCCGGGGGAGCGGCGGCGCGATCTTTCCGGTGCCGGTTGCCCCACGGGCAGCCGGCGCCTTTTCCCGCGCCGCCGGGCGGGGAGACGCCGCCGAACAGCGGGTGCTTCAGGCACCATTGCCTACCTGAACTTCAGAATTTATCCTACCGTAGTGGCCGTGGCCGACAGGATGGTAAATGGTCATGGTGGAGGCATGTCGGAAGCTCGATCCCGACTCCATCAGAGGGCTGTACGGATCATGAGGGAGACCGGGAAGAGCGCCGCGGAAATGGCCGGGGAATCCGGGATTCATCCACGGCCGCCGCAGAAGTGAGCCGGCAAGGCCGGGAGGAGCACCGATCCGGCCTCCCGGCGGCCGAGCGCGTCCGAACAGGAGGAACTGGCGGGCCGTGTGCGGCAGATAGGGACGACGACCGAGCAGATCCTGGTTCCGGGGCGGTCGGCCAGGCCCGGGAACACGTGTTGCGGATTGAACAGCAGAGGATGATCCGGCTGTTACGGCCGGGGCAGAGAGCGAATACCAGGCCGCAAAAGGTATTCCGTGGTGCACCGCCTAGCGGACGTTGGGGGTGAGCGAATCCTGGTGTTACACACGGCGTGATCACAAGCCGCCGGGCGTGAACCGAGCAGAACCGTCCCGCCGGGGGAGCCGGCAGATCCTCCGACGCGGACGGCGGCGCACCTGCCCGGCCAAAGCCTTTCGCCCGCCCTTTTCGCGGGCGATTCCGGCCGTGGCGGCCATGCACCCGGCCGCGGCACTGCGCGGCCGCACAACAGCGGGCCGGGACCCGGCCCGGAAACGGGACGGCAAGTGCGCCGCTCACCCTTTCCGGCGCGCTGCCGGCATCCCGGCGGACACCGGCCACGGGACGCGGCCGGACGCCGCCCTCGGCCAGGCGTCCGGCAGTGGGCCAGGGGCCGGGTACGTCCACCGCACCTTCTCAACACCTGGACACACGCCGGCTTCTTGCAACGCGCGTCGACTACGCGGCGTCCGCGTCCGCATGAGTCCGATCGACTACGAGTGACCATCCTGTGCGCCGGTCCGCTTCTTCCTTCCGGGCCGGCCGCGCAGCGCAAGCTCCACCGTTCGGGGGATCGACCGACTCCTGCGGAGCAGCGCCCGGGCGGGGGAGGACGCCACAGACATGCCGCCAATGGGGGCAACATGCCGAACACTCGCCAATTCCACAGCACCGTCCCCCGCGTTCCCGGTCCAGAGCCCGAAGCTCAAGGGGGTACGCACGGGTCTATTCCGAAGAGGCTGCGATGAGTGACGCGCGGAAGGTCGTTTTCCTGCGGTGGCCGGCGCAGAGCCATGAGCGTGCCCGTCTTCGTGAAGCGGGAGTCCCCTCCTTGCTTGTCGTGGAAGGAGGCGCGATCCCGCCGACCGATATAGCTCCGAGCGAGGACTGGATACGCCCGCCGGTCGCGCGCTGTGATGTCGAGGCCAGAGTCGCCGTGCTCAAGCGTCGCACCGCCGACTCCGTCCCGGTTCTCGACCCCACCGGCGTGCTCTACTACGGCGGTGAGTCGGTGCCGATGTCCAATGCGCAGGTGGCGATGATGCAGTGCTTTCTCGCCGATTTCCGCCAAGTGGTCCGCCGAGAAGAACTCCAGGAGGCACTGGCCGACATCAACGTGGGGTTCTCCAACAATGCGCTGGATCTCCATATACTGCGGCTGCGCAAGCGGATCGCCAGGGTCGGTCTGGAACTGCGAACCGTATGGGGACGCGGCTACATCCTGGGGTGGGCGGACTCGGACCCCCGGCGTTCTCCATAGAATTCCCGCCCGCGCATCGGGGTGCCCGGGCGCCGGCAGTGCAGCGCGGAGAACACCTGCCCCGGAAAGGCCGCAGCAGCGTGCCGAAATGGCCACGACGGGAAACTTCCAAGGGGTGAGCCGCGCGGTGGAGCGCTCTTTACGGGGCGTTTCCCGCGCGGCTTTCACCGCGCGCGGGAAGGGAATTCCGGTGGGCGGGCGCGCCCGGGGACGGCCCCGGGGAGCGCGGCCCGGCTCAGTCCGGCGAGGGGATCCGCCGGTCCGCCGCCGCCGTTCCCGGCCCGCCGGCGGTCCGCTGGTGCACCTTGCCGCGCAGCAGGCGCAGTTCGGGGAACGGCAGGGTCGCCCGGTCCACCAGATACGCCACTCCGGAACTGCCGCCGGTTCCCGCCGTCCCGCCCAGCATGGCGCTGGTCAGCCCGACATGGCCGATCTTCCAGCGCAGATAGCCGTTGCCGACGTGCAGCAGCCCCTCGACGACGCGGTGTTCGGTGCCCGCGTCCACGCCGGCTTCGACGATCGAGGTCACGCTGCCGCCATGCCGCTCCACTCCCCGGACGAACGCCCGGTAGAGCGTGCCGTCCCGGGAAGCGTTCCCGAGCATCCGCTCCAGCCGGTGGAACTGGGCCGACTGGGCGCCGCTCGCCGAACCGAGGAACTGCCGGAAATGCGCGAAGTCCTCCAGGCACAGCCTCTCCATCGCGACCAACTGCTCGTGCAGCAGCCTCAGCAACGCCCCTGCGCGGTAGAGCAGGTCGACCGCCCGTTCCAGGTCACCCCGGCGCATGGTGGCGAAGGCGTCCTCGACGGCCGACAGGTCCGCCAGGATCTGCTTCAGCCACAGCTCGCACGTCTGGTGGCAGACGATGAAGAAGTGCTCCGACAGCGCCATGTGGCCGGAGCCGTACTTCTCCGAGCGCGGCTCCTGCAGCGACAGGAGCTCGTCGACGCGCAGGTAGTCCTGGTAAGAGTCCTCGGCGTCCATCAGCCTTTCCTCTTCTCCTCGACCAGCGCCACGATCTGCTCGACGCCGGCGGCGAGCTGCTTGCGGTCGACACAGAACGCGATGCGCACCAGCCCGCCGGCGACGCCGCCCGGGAGGAGGGGGCGCAGCGTCCCGTCCGCGGCGAACTCCGGGCGGGCGGAGAACCCGCTGCCGGGCACCACCACCACGTCCCGGGTCCGCATCAGTTCGGCGGCGAACTGCTCGCCGGTCAGGCCGCTGGAGGACACGTCGACCATCGCGTACCAGCCCCCGCCGGGGAGGTCCCGCAGCAGCCCGGCCTCCCTCAGGGCCGGCAGTACGCCGTCCCGGTTCGTGCGCAGGAACTCATGGTTGCCGGCCAGCGCCTCCCGCGCCTGCAGGGCGCTCAGCCCGGCGTACTGGATCGGGGCGGAGGGCGCGATGATGCTGGATTCCTGCACCATCCGCATGGCGCCGCACACCTGGGGGCGGGCGACCGCGACGTAGCCGAGCCGGTAGCCCGTCATGGCCAGCCCCTTGGAGAATGTGAAGACGCTGTTGACCAGCCGCTGTGCGGGCGGCAGGTCACGTTCGAGGGCGGCGATGGACACATGCGGCGACTCGAACGCGAAGTCCTCGTACGCCTCATCGCTGATGATCTGCCACCCGTTGCGTGCCGCCAGTTCGTAGAGCCGGAGCTGGACCTCGCGGGTCAGCAGTGCACCGGTCGGGTTCGCCGGCGAGTTCAGCAGCAGAATCCGCGTCCTGCCGGTGGCCACGGCGCGGACCGACTCCGGGTCGGGCGCGAACGAGTCGTCCAGCCCGTAGAAGACCGGGCGCAGGCCCCCCAGCAGCGCCTGCTGCAGATGCACCGGCCAGTGGATCGCGGGGACGAGGATCTCGGCACCCGGCTCGGACAGGCTCCGCATCAGGGCCGCCAGTCCCTGGCACGACCCCGGCGTGACGAACAGGTGGTCGGCCGGGGCGTCGATGCCGTTGACGGCGGCGAGCTTCTCGCTGAGGGCCTCGCGCAGTTCGAGCAGGCCGTGCACGTCGATGTAGCGGGTCCTGCCGTCGAGCACCGCCTCGGCGAGGCTCCGGCCCACGGATTCGGGCGGCCCGAACGCGGGCTCCCCGACGTGCAGCTTGATCAGCGATGGGCCCTGGCGCTCGCGCTCGTTGGCCAGCCGAAAGGATTCGTACAGCCACGAAGGGGGGATCGCGGACGCCACCGGGAAGACCGGAGGCTGCTGAGCCATGATGGTGAATCCTCCTGCGCTCGATGGGATGTCGTTCAGGCTGTCCGGCCACCGTCCACGGCGATGAGCGATCCGGTGACCCAGGCGCCGGCACCGGGGTCGAGCAGCTGGCACACCCAGGCGGCGACCTCGCCGGCCTCGCCGAACCGCCCCATCGGCGTGCTCGCGATGATGCGCTCGCGCAGGGCCGCGGCGCCGTCCTGGGCGGCCTCCTGCCAGAGCCCGGTGTCCACGGGACCGGGCAGTACCGCGTTCACCCGCACCTCGGGCGCCAGCTCCACGGCCAGCGAACGGGTCAGGGAGTTCAGCGCCGCCTTGCTCGCGCCGTAGTACGCGCGCCCCGGCATGGCCAGCACACCGCCGACCGACGACACGTTGACGACGCTGCCGCGGTTGGCCCGCAGCTCCGGCAGGGCCGCCCTGATCAGCTCGGCTGCGGCGACGACGTTCGTCTCCAGCATCTGCCGCAGATCGTCGGGCCGGGCCCGGTCCAGCGGTGCGAACCGTGCGTGCCCGGCATTGTTGACCACGGCGTCGATTCCGCCGAGGTGTTCCCGCGCGGCCGACACGACCGACGCCGCCGCGCCCGGCCGGGTCACGTCACAGGCGTGGACGGACACCCGGGGGCCGGCAACGTCCGCCGCCCGCGCCAGCCGCTCGGCGTCCCGTCCGACCGCGAGCACCGCCGCGCCCAGCTCCGCCGCTCTGCGCACGACGGCCTCCCCGATGCCCGAACCACCGCCCGTCACGACCACGCGCCGCCCCGACCAGGGGGCGTTCACCGCCACGCCGCCGACTCCGGTTCCGTGCCGGCCCGTTCGCCCGGGGGAGCGCCGGCGTGCCCGTCCGGCGGGTGGGCCGGCGGGTGGGCCGGAGGCTCGGCCAGCAGATCGTCCAGCAGGGGGCGGGGGTTCTCGAAGAGGTGGAAGTGCCCCCCGGCAAGCACCCGGGTGACCAGGCGGCCGGTGGTCCAGTCCCGCCACCCCGCCCCGGCGTCCGCGGGCACCAGCGGATCGTGGGAGCCCAGGTAGCACCGGATGTCGACACCCGTTGCGCCGGGCGGCGGGGCGGAGACGTACCGCTCGTGCGCGGCGATGTCGGAGCGGACGGCGGAGAGCACCAGGTCACGCACGTCAGGGTCCTCGGCCAGCAGCGGGTCGATCCCGCCGAGGGCCGACAGGCGCCGCCACAGTTCCTCGTCCGGAAGCCGGGCGTCACCGGGGGAGGCCACCGGCCGGCCGGGGGCCCGGGCGCCGCTGACCGCCAGCAGGGCCGGGGGCGTGCCCGCGGCTTCCATCTGCCGCGCCGTCTCGAACGCCACGATCGCGCCGAAGCTGTGGCCGAACAGCAGCAGCCGCGCCGGGGACCGCGCGGCCAGCTCCGCACGGATCGCGGCGGCCATCGCCGCGACGTCCCCCTCCGGCCGTTCGGCGCCCCGGTCGCCGTGCCCCGGATACTGGACCGCCAGCAGCTCGGTGCCCGGGGTGCCCGCTTCCCCGCCGAGCTCCCGGACGTGGTCGCGCCAGGGTGCGAAGCTCCCGGCCCAGCCGCCGGAATGCGGGCAGCAGACGATGCGGGTCCGGTGCCGGCCGTCCGCGCCGCCGTTGCCGCCGCCCGGTGCCGCCACGGACCGGCGGCCGGGGACGGCGCGGGGATGCAGGGGCCTGACCCACGTGCGCGCTTCCATACCGTCCTCCGATCGGTCGATGACCACCTCGACGATGGCACGGGCCCGCGACGGGCCAGCCGAATCCTTCCGGTTTCATTCATCCCGCCCGCTCCGGCCCGCCTCGCTTGCCACGATCACCGGGCGGACCCCTGCGGGACGTGCTCCCGCGCTCCGAGCCACAGGAGGACCGAGAGATGCCGGAGACAGCCATGCCGGTGCCGCCGCTGGATCTGACCGATCCCGCCGCGTTCGTGGACAACGACCCCCACGCCTACTGGGACCGGATGCGGGCGCAGGCACCTGTCGCCTGGCACGAGACACCGCACGGCACCGGCTTCTGGTCGGTGGCCCGGCATGCCGACGTCCTGGAGTGCTACCGGGACGCGGCGCGCCTGAGCTCGGCCCGCGGCACCGTGCTCGACGTGCTGCTGCGGGGCCGGGACTCGGCCGGGGGCCGGATGCTGGCCGTCATGGACCGGCCTCGCCACCGCGACCTGCGCCACGTCATGCTCCGCGCGTTCTCGCCGCGGCTGATCCGGCAGGTCGGGGAACAGGTCAGGTCGCGTGCCGACGCACTGGTGGCCGGCGTCGTGGGAGCGGGCCGGTTCGACTTCGCGGCCGAGGTGGCCGAGGTGCTGCCGATCAACACGATCTGCGATCTCCTGGAGCTGCCCGCGTCCGACCGTGCGGACCTGCTCGCCTGGAACAAACGTGCCCTGTCGTCCTCGCACGGCGACGCCGACCCGGTGGACGCCCTGGAGGCCCGCAACGAGATCCTCGCCTACTTCGTCGAGACGGCCCGCGAGCGGCGGCGGCGGCCCGGCGAGGACGTGATCAGCCTGCTCGCCGGCGCCCGCGTGGAGGGCGAGCCGCTGTCCGAGGACGACATCGCACTCAACTGCTACAGCCTGATCCTCGGCGGGGACGAGTCCACCCGCATGTCCGCCATCGGGGCACTCGACGCCCTGGGCCGCCACGAGTCCCAGTGGCGGCGGCTCAGGACGGGCTCCGCCACGGTCGCGACGGCCGTCGAGGAAGTACTGCGCTGGGTCACGCCGGCGATGCACTTCGCCCGGACCGCAACGTGCGACGTGCGCATCGGCGGACGGCGCATCCGGGCCGGGGACATCGTGAGCATGTGGAACATCTCGGCCAACAACGACCCCACCGTGTTCGCACGGCCGCGGACCTTCGACGTCGGCCGCGACCCCAACCCGCATGTCTCCCTGGGGCACGGGCCGCACTTCTGCCTGGGCGCCTTCCTCGGCAGGCTGGAGCTGACGGCCGTGCTGACCTCGGTCGTCCGCCGGGTGCGGACGATCGAGGTGGCGGCCCCGCCGCGCAGGGTCTACAGCACCTTCCTGTACGGGTACGAGGACCTGCGGCTCGTGCTCCGCTGATCCGCGGAGCGGCACGAGCACGCTGGCCCCGGGCTCACGCCGGCAGCAGGTGCCCGGCCAGATCCTCCATGGTCGGGCTCTCGATGATCGCGCGCACCGGCAGGGTCAGCCCCCACGCGTCCCGCACCCCGCGGGAGAGCTTGACGGCGAGCACGGAGTGGCCGCCCAGGTCGAAGAAGTTCTCCTGCGGCGCGACGGACGGGACGCCCAGCACCCGCGCCGCCAGCTCGCACAGCGCCTCCACGCGCCGGCCGTCCGGGGCCGGGGCGGCACGGCGGCGGCCGTCCCGGGCGGCGCCGTCGCCGCGGGCGCCGGCACCGGCCGCCGGTGCCGCCCGGCCGTCCAGCTTCTCCAGGGCGCGCCGGTCCACCTTGCCGTTGCTCGTCGTCGGCAGCGCGTCCAGCAGCACGATCTCCGCGGGCAGCATGTGGGCGGGCAGCTTCCGCGCCAGCCGGTGACGGAGTTCGGCCGGCTTCGGGCTGCTGCCCCGGTGCGCCGCCACGTACGCCGTCATCCGGGCCTCGTCGAGGGTGCCGGTCACCACCACGGCGCTGAGCGCCACCCCGGGGCAGGCGTCCAGGGCCGCCTCGATCTCGCCCAGCTCGACGCGGAAGCCGCGCAGCTTGACCTGGTGGTCCGCGCGGCCGCCGAAGAACAGCTCGCCGTCCGCCGAGCGGTGGCCGAGGTCGCCGGAGCGGTACATCCGGGCTCCGGGCGCGCCGAAGGGGTCGGCGACGAACCGCTCCGCCGTCAGGGAGGGCCGGTTCAGGTACCCCAGGGCCTCCCCGGAGCCGGCCAGGTAGAGCTCGCCCTCCTCGCCGGGCGCGCAGGGGCGCAGGCCGCCGTCGAGCACCCGCACCTCGTTGCCCGGCCACGGGCGGCCGATGCCGACCGCGGAACCGGGCGACACCGGCCCGGCCATCGTGACACCGACGGTCATCTCGGTCGGGCCGTAGCCGTTGTACATGCGCCGGTTCGGCGCCCAGGTGCGCACCAGGGCCGGGGTGCAGACGTCCCCCGTGGACAGCAGCACACCGCCTTCCAGCACGCCGGTGCTGTCGGTGAGGCTGAGGGCCACCGGAGGCAGCACCGCGTGGCTGATGGCCCGGTGCCGCAGGGTGCGGTGCAGGTCGTCACCGGGCAGGACGTCCCGCTCGTCGGTGACGACCAGGGTGGCACCGGAGAGCAGCGCCAGCGTCATGTCCCAGAATCCGGCGTCGAAGTTGAACGAGGCCCACTGCAGCACCCGGTCGCCGGGCCCGGCGCCGATCCACTGCCGCTGCGTCGCGACCAGGCCGGCAACGCCCGCGTGCGGTACCACGACGCCCTTGGGCACACCGGTCGAACCGGAGGTGTAGATGACGTACATCGGGTCGTCGGCGGTCAGCGGCCGGGTCCGCTCCCGTGGCGCGACCGGGCCGGGGTCCGCGGCGGACAGCAGGCTCCCGGCCCGGGGGCCGTCGAGACCGAGGACCGGGACCCGGTCCGTGACGGCGTCGTGCGGGCCGCTGTGCAGCAGGCAGTCCAGCGCGGCGTCCCCGACCGCGTGCGCGATCCAGTCCCGCGGGTAGGCCGGGTCCAGCGGCACGTAGGCGGCGCCGGCGGTGGCCACGGCGAGGGCCGCGGCCGGCAGCCAGCCGCCCCGGGCGATCGACAGCCCGACCAGGTCGCCGGGGCCCACCCCCCGGCCGATCAGCACCCGGGCGAGGCGGTTGACCCGCGCCGCCAGGGCGTCGTACGTCAGCACGTTCCCGTCCGCCTCGACGGCGGGCTCCCGCGGGTGGGCGGCCACGACCCGCTCGAAGCATTCGGGCAGTGTGGGCAGGGCGGCGGCCGGTCCGCGGACGGCACGCACATCGGGCCACACGCGGTCCACGAAGGCGCATGCCGCCTCCCGCGCGACCGGCCCGTGCTCGACCGACCAGCCCGCCGGCACCGGGCGGTCCCCGGGCCACAGCGAACGCTGGCCGCGGTCGTTGCACAGCACGACGTAGCTCTGGTCGTCCCGCTCGAACGGGTTCCGGCTCATCGCTGACCTCCGAGATCTCACGGTGCCGCGGACCGGTCCCCTGCCGCTCCGCCGGCGGCCCGGCCCGCGGCGCGCGGCTGCCGCCCGGCACACTCCCCGTCCCACGATGGCGCCCGGGCCCCGCCGCGGCCGCGGCCGCGACAGGTTCATGAAGGTGGCGGGCACGGCGGCGGGCCGCGCCGGCTCCGAGTTCTCGCACCTTTCTTTCAACGTCGCCCGGGGCCGGACCCTCAAGTGGCTACGTTGCGGGCGTGGCAGCCGAAATCCAGCCTTCCGTCGGACAGACCCTGCTCTGGTTCCTCGACCGCTACCGCGGCGAGGAGGGGGCCCTCAACTGCCCGACCCTGTGCCGCCTGCGAGGCCCCCTCGACAGGGCGCGGCTCACCCGTGCCGTCGCCGCGGTGACGGCTCGGCACGAGGCGCTGCGGACCACCTTCACCGGGGGCGGACGGCGGCTCAGGGCGGTGATCGCCGACCAGGTGTCGCCCGTCCTGCACGAGGTCGACCTCAGCGGCGCCGCGGACCCGGAGTCGGCCGCCGGCGAGGCCGTCAGGACCGAGCTGGGCACCCGCATCGACCCGTCCGGGAGTGGGGTGCGGCTCACCCTGTGGAGGCTCGCGGCCGACCATCACATCCTCTGTTTCAACATGCATCACATGGTCACCGACGCGTGGTCCTGCCGACTCGTTCTCCAGGATCTGTGCGCCGCGCTGGACAGGCCCGCGGACCGGCCGGATCCCGAGCCGGCCACGCCCTACTCGGCCTTCGCGGCGCAGCAGCGGCAGGCCCTGGCCTCGGACGCGGGCAAGCGGCTCACCGCGTACTGGTCCCGGCAGCTCCGCGGGATGACCCTCCCGCCGCTGCCGATGTCCCGCGCCACACCCGGGGCGCCGCGCCATACCGATCTCGTGCAGCACACGCTCGACGCCGGCACCGTGGCCGCGCTGGACGCCGTCGCACGCGGCGAGCGCAGCACCCTGTTCGTCGCCCTGCTGACCGCCTACTACCGGGCTCTCCAGCAGGTGAGCGGCAGCAGCGATCTGACGGTGGCCACGCTGTTCGCCAACCGTGCGCCGGAGTACCGGGACACCGTCGGGTTCCTGGCCAACATGGTGCTGCTGCGCACCGTGCTGCGACCCCACGGGGATTTCACCGATCACCTGCGCGCCGCGCACACCACCGTGACGGAGGCGTTCGTCCACCAGGCGATGCCGCTGCAGATGCTGCCCCTCGCCCTGGACGACAGGACGCGGCGGCCGGACGACGTGGTGTTCCAGATGATGCCCGACCCCGTGTACACCACCCGGGCGGGCGGCCTGGACATCGAGGTCCTGGTGCCCGACGAGGTGCCGACGCGCTTCGAGCTGGAGCTGGTCGCCGTGCCGACCCAGGACACGGTCCGCATCCTGCTCTTCTTCAACCCCGACCGGTTCTCCCCCGAGTTCGCCCGCGAACTGCTGGCGGCGTACGTCGGGATCTGCAGCGCTCACACCGGCCACGCCGTGTCCTGAAGGAGAGATCCGCATGACCGAGCGAGACATCAACCAGGTGGCGCACCCCCGGGCCCTGCGGGCGGACGACATCCGCGCGGATGTCGCCGCGAAGCTCGGCATCCCGGCGGCCGACATCGGGATCGACGACGACCTCGTCAGTCTCGGGCTGGACTCCCTCGGCGTCATGATGCTGGCATCCGACTGGCAGTCCGCCGGCGTGGACGTCACCTTCGGCGACCTGATCGAGGAGTCCACGGTCGCGGCGTGGGCGCGGCTGATGGACGGTGACGCAGCCACCGCCGGACCGGCGGTGGAACCCGCGGCCGGGGAGGCGTTCGCGCTGGCCCCCATGCAGCACGCCTACTGGTCGGGACGCCGGCCCGGCATGCCGCTGCGGACCGGCTCGCACTTCTACTTCGAGTTCGACGCCGATCTGGACCCCGGCCGGCTCGACCGTGCGGTCCGGGCACTCCGCGAACGCCACCCGCTGCTGCGGACGCGGATCGCGGACGACGGCGTCCAGAGCATCCGCCCCGGCCTGTGGGGGCTGGACGAGGTCGTGGACCTCCGTGCGCTGGACGCCGGCACGCGGGACGAACGGCTGGCCTCCCTGCGGGAGCGGATGTCCCGGCAGACGCTGCGCATCGAGGACGGACGGGGCCTGGAGGCACGGCTGGTGCTGCTGGGCGAGAAGGCCTGCCGGCTGTGCCTCGACATCGACATGATCGTGTGCGACGCCGGGAGCTTCCGCATCGTGGTCTCCGACCTGGCGCGGCTGTACGCGGCCGACGGTGTCGACACGGACCCGCTGGACCTGCGGTTCCCCGACTACCTGCGGCTGGCCGAGGAGGCGGGCGCCCCGCGCCGGCGCGACCGGGACGCCGAGTACTGGCGCGGCCGGGCGGAGTCCCTGCCCACCGCGCCGGCGCTGCCGCTCGCGACCGCTCCGGAACGGCTCGGCGAGGTCGTCACCGTGCGGCGCCACACCTGGATTCCCCGCGAGACCTACGCCCGGCTCGGCCGTCATGCGCGGATGCACCGGGTGACCACCTCGATGGCCCTCGCCGCGGCGTACGCCGATGTCCTCGCGGCCTGGAGCGACACCCCGCACTTCCTCCTCAACCTCCCCGTGCTCAACCGGCTCCCGGTCCACCCCGACGTCGGGCGGCTGGTCGGAGACTTCACGGATCTGCTGCTGCTGGAGGCCCGGCCCGACGCGACCCGTCCGTTCGCCGACCGCGCCCGCGCGCTCCAGGAGCAGTACCGGCGCGACGCCGCCCACTCCAGCTACGGCGGCACCTCGGTGCTGCGGGACCTGGCACGCACGGCGGGCGGCGCCCGGAACCGCTCCGGGGTGGTGTTCACCAGCGCGCTGAGCCTGGGCGAGCTGTTCGGCCCGCCCGCGCTCGACCTGTTCGGACAGCCGGTCTGGATGAGTTCCCAGACCCCGGGCGTGTGGATCGACCTCCAGGTCGTCGAGCGGGACGGCGGCATGCTGGTCAACTGGGAGACCGCCGAGAACCTGTTCAGTGAGGGCGTACCGGCCGCCATGTTCGACGCCTTCGTGGACCGGGTGCGGCTGCTCGCCTCGGACGCCGAAGCGTGGTCGCGGACACTGCCCGTGGGGCTTCCGTCGGGTCAGGTGGTGGTGCGGGAGCGGGTGAATGCGACGCGGTGTGCGGTGGTGCCTCGTGTGTTGCATGGGGCGGTGTTCGAGCGGGCGCGTGCGTTCCCGGACCGGGTGGCGGTGTGTGGTGAGGGGTCGGTGCTGACTTACGGCGGTCTGGCGCGTGGGGCTCTGGCCGTTGCGCGGCGGCTGGTGGAGGGGGGTGTGGGTGCGGGGGAGCCGGTGGCGGTGTCGGTGCCCAAGGGGCCGGAGCAGATCGTTGCGGTGCTGGGGGTGCTGGCGGCGGGTGGTTGCTATGTGCCCGTTGGTGTGGATCAGCCTGTTGCCCGGCGTGATCGCATTCTCGCCTCCTCGGGTGCGCGTCATGTCCTGGTGTCGGGCGGCTCGGGCGGCTCGGGCGGTTCGGGTGGTTCGGGTGGTTCGGGTGGTGGGGTGCGGGAGGGGTGGCCGGGGGCGGTGGAGCCGGTCGATGTGGCCGGGGCGGCCGGCGGTGTTCCTCTGGAGGGTCCGGTGCTGCCGTCGCCGCAGGAGTTGGCCTACATCGTCTTCACTTCTGGTTCCACTGGTGAGCCCAAGGGGGTGGAGATCTCTCATGCCGCTGCGGCCAACACCATTGATGCGGTCAATGAGCGTTATGGGCTGACGGAGCGGGNGGGGGCGGTGGAGCCGGTCGATGTGGCCGGGGCGGCCGGCGGTGTTCCTCTGGAGGGTCCGGTGCTGCCGTCGCCGCAGGAGTTGGCCTACATCGTCTTCACTTCTGGTTCCACTGGTGAGCCCAAGGGGGTGGAGATCTCTCATGCCGCTGCGGCCAACACCATTGATGCGGTCAATGAGCGTTATGGGCTGACGGAGCGGGACAGTGTGCTGGCGGTTTCGGCGCTGGATTTCGATCTGTCGGTCTATGACATTTTCGGGGTGCTTGCCGTTGGGGGGCAGGTGGTCACGGTCGCCGAGGAGGCCCGTCGTGAGGCGGCGGTGTGGGCTCGTCTGATGCGCCGGCACCGTGTCACGGTGTGGAACACCGTTCCCACGTTGCTGGACATGCTGCTGGTTGCGTGTGAGGGGGGTGCCGGTCTGCCGGATCTGCGGGTGGCCATGGTGTCCGGGGACTGGGTGGGGCTGGATCTGCTGGACCGTCTGCGTGCGGCTGCGCCGGGTGCGCGGCTGGTGGCGATGGGTGGGGCGACCGAGGCGGCGATCTGGTCCAACGTTTTCGATGTCGGCCGTATCGATCCGGCCTGGGTGTCCGTTCCTTATGGTCATCCGCTGCCCAATCAGTGCTATCGCGTGGTGGATGCGCATGGGCGTGACCGTCCGGACTGGGTTCCGGGGGAGTTGTGGATCGGTGGGGCGGGTCTGGCCCGGGGCTATCGTGGTGATCCCGAGCGCACGGCGGCCTCCTTTGTCACCGTGGACGGCGAACGCTGGTACCGCACCGGTGATCTGGGGCGTTACCACCCCGATGGCACCCTGGAGTTCCTCGGCCGCACCGACCACCAGGTCAAGATCCGCGGACACCGCATCGAACTCGGCGAGATCGAGCGCGCGCTGGAGCGCGACAGCGACGTGGACCGGGCCGTCGCCGTGGTACTGCCGGAACTCCACGACACGCTCTGCGCGCTGGTGACCGGGCGCGACGGCGCCGGTGTCTCCCCCGCGCGGGNGGTCAAGATCCGCGGACACCGCATCGAACTCGGCGAGATCGAGCGCGCGCTGGAGCGCGACAGCGACGTGGACCGGGCCGTCGCCGTGGTACTGCCGGAACTCCACGACACGCTCTGCGCGCTGGTGACCGGGCGCGACGGCGCCGGTGTCTCCCCCGCGCGGGTGCTGGCCACCGCCGCCGCGCACCTGCCCGAGTACATGGTGCCGGCCCGCGTCGAGGCCGCCGGAACCCTGCCGCTGAGCGCCAACGGCAAGGTGGACCGCGGCCGGGTCCGTGCCGAGCTCGCGCGGCGGCTCACCGGTGCGGACGGTGCGGACGGTGCGGACGGGCCGCCGGACACCGGGTTCACCGGTGCGGAGGCGNCGCGCACCTGCCCGAGTACATGGTGCCGGCCCGCGTCGAGGCCGCCGGAACCCTGCCGCTGAGCGCCAACGGCAAGGTGGACCGCGGCCGGGTCCGTGCCGAGCTCGCGCGGCGGCTCACCGGTGCGGACGGTGCGGACGGTGCGGACGGGCCGCCGGACACCGGGTTCACCGGTGCGGAGGCGACCCTCGCCGACGTATGGGCCGGTCTGCTGGACGCCGCACCGGTCACCCGCCGGTCGAACTTCTTCCACCTCGGCGGCGACAGCCTGCTGGCCACGCGCATGCTCGCCGCCCTGCGCCGCCAAGGGTTCGAGGGCAGCCTCGGTGACCTGTTCAGTGCCCCGACCGTCGCCGGTTTCGCCGCCCGGCTGACCAGGGTGGACGGCCCCGGCGACGCCACCGCGGCGATCACCGCCGACCCGGCGCACCGGCACGAGCCCTTCGAGCTGACCGACGTGCAGCGGGCCTACTGGCTGGGACGCGACCCCGGCTTCACCCTGGGCGGCGTCGGTTCCTGGTGGTACTGGGAGTTCGAGGCCGACTCGGTGGATCTCAACCGCTTCGAGGAGGCGTGGAACACGGTCATCGGCCGGCACGAGATGATGCGTGCCGTCCTCGGCAAGGACGGCCGGCAGCGCATCCTGGCGACCGTGCCGAGGTTCCGGCCGGCGGTGCGCACCACGACCGCGGACGAGTTCGACGGGGCGGTCGCCGAGCTGCGCCGCATGGACAGCCAGATCCTGGACGTCACCACCTGGCCGCTCTTCGACGTGCGTGCGGTCCAGTGCGAGGACGGGCGCACGGTCATCGGCATCGGCTTCGACTACATCGTTCTCGACGCGCTCAGCATCGTCACGGTTCTGAGCGAGCTGTCGGCCCTGTACGCCGACCCGGACCTGAAGCTGCCGGAGCTGAACCTGTCCTACCGGGACTACCTGCTGGCCACCCGGCCCGATGACGCGGTCCGTCGGCGCGACGAGGACTACTGGCTCCGGGCCATCGAGAACCTGCCCCCGCCGCCGGCGCTGCCGCTTCAGGCCGACCCGGAGGAGGTGGACCGGCCGCGTTTCGTCCGCCGCGAGGCTCGGATCGAGCCCGGACGGTGGCAGGAGCTGCGCCGGCGGACCGCCGACCACGGGCTGACCGCCTCCACCGTCGTGGCCACGGCATTCGCCGAGGTGCTGGCGGCCTGGTGCGCCGAACCCGCGCTGACCCTGACGCTCACCGTGTTCGACCGCCAGGACCTCCACCCCGATGTCAACCGCGTGGTCGGCGACTTCACCTCCCTGATGCTGCTGGGCCACGAGAGCAGCCCGGACGAGCCGTGGGTGCGGACCGTGCGCCGGGTGCAGGGCCAGGTCTGGGAGGGGATGGAGCACAACAGCGTGTCCGCGGTGTGGGTGCTGCAGCAGCTCGCGCAGCGCCACGGCGCCGCGCAGATGCTCATGCCGGTCGTGTTCACCTCGACCCTCGGGGTCTCCGGGGAGTTCCCCGACCTGGAGCTCTCCTTCGGCACGCAGACGCGGGGGCTGTCCCAGACGCCGCAGGTGACCCTGGACTGCCAGGTGATCGAGCAGGGCGGCGGGCTCAGCATCAACTGGGACTACATCGACGGCCTGTTCGCGCCCGGTGTGATGGAGGACGCCTTCGACGCGCTGTGCCGGCTGCTGGACGCGCTGTCCGGCCACGACTGGGAGCTGCCGCCGCCGGCCGTGGGGCTTCCGTCGGGTCAGGTGGTGGTGCGGGAGCGGGTGAATGCGACGCGGTGTGCGGTGGTGCCTCGTGTGTTGCATGGGGCGGTGTTCGAGCGGGCGCGTGCGTTCCCGGACCGGGTGGCGGTGTGTGGTGAGGGGTCGGTGCTGACTT